>JAJECR010000008.1 GCA_022821935.1 Candidatus Latescibacterota bacterium | reverse complement strand
CGGTTCTGACGCCGACTTCTGGTGGCGGAATTCGGTTGCATTGTGATACATGCAATACGAAACATGCCACCCACATGATCGGCATGATCATGCGATCCTGGAAAGCCCGACCGGTATCAACCTCTCCAAAAAGCCGGTTTTGGGGTGTCATAGGCCTCGGATTTGCGTCCGCGCTGCCCGCTCTTTCGGTACCCGCTTCCTCCACCGCGACGGTGACGGCCGATCGGTCGGCGGCAACCATCATCATGTACCACCGGTTCGGCGAACGGAACTATCCGTCGACGAACGTGCGGATCGAACAACTGGAAGCGCACATTCGCGAGCTCACGTCCGGGCCATACAACGTGTTGCCGCTGGAACAGATCGTCGACGCCTTTCGGACGGGCCGTGACCTTCCCGCCAACACCGTCGCGATAACCATCGACGACGCCTATCAATCCACGTACACCGAGGCTTGGCCCCGGTTCAAGGACGCCGGACTGCCGTTCACGCTGTTCGTCGCAACGGATCCGGTCGACAAAGGTCTCGCCAACTTCTTGACCTGGGACCAGCTACGGGAGATCCGGGATGGCGGCGGCAGCATAGGTCACCATACCGCTTCGCATTTGCACATGGTGGGCGCATCGGACGAACGAATTTGGCAGGAAATCCGTAAGGCGAGCGAACGATACCAGCAGGAACTCGGCAAGATCCCCCGGATCTTTGCCTACCCGTTCGGAGAGGCCAGCCGGGACGTGCGCGGCAAAATCATAGAAGCAGGCTTCATCGCGGCTTTCGGCCAACACTCCGGCGTGGCGTACGCGGGTGCCGACCGGTTCTATCTGCCAAGGTTCCCGTTCAACGAGAATTTCGGCTCCATCGACCGGCTGAAGTTGGCCGCCACCGCCCTGCCCCTCCCCGTCTCCGACGTTACGCCTCTCGATCTCTCCCTGACCCAAAACCCGCCCCATTTCGGCTTCACCGTATCCTCCGAGATCCAATCCCTGGAACAGCTGAACTGCTTCGCGTCGCCCGGCGGCGAACCGGCACAAATCCGACGTCTCGGAGAACGGAGGCTCGAAGTGCGTGTCGACCACCCCTTCCCTCCCGGCCGAGCGCGCTTCAACTGCACGATGCCCACCCCGGACAACAGGTGGCGATGGTTCGGCATGCAGTTCCACGTACCCCAACCCTGACCTCGGACCGGATGGTTCAACGCAAGGACCGCTATGACCACCCGAACCGTTGGGAAGACTACGAAGACGAGGAGTCTCAATTCGGGTGGTTCATCGAGGCGATCGATCCGGTGGAGCGTCGATTCGCCTCGAACCTCCGCCCGGTCAGCTATCGCGGCAGGCAACCGAAGGGCGGCAAGGAGGCGGACCCCGGCAGCGCTCGAGGGCGATCCGTCCGACTTGCCGCGGCGTGCAGAAGCGAAAAGCCGGTCATTCCCGGCAATCCGCCACGAACTCGACGAGAGAGGCCGTTACCCGGAGAAACCGGACGCTCCCACCATCTTCATCACGCGATGCGCCGTGAATTCCGCCGCCGCGTGCGACGGTCGAGACATCCCAGCCCGTAGGGCAACCAAGCCGGCAAGCTCGCTACCGCGGCACAGGCCGCGACCCACAACGGGCCGAGCGGAGCCACGTAAACCGATCCCATGACCGTCGCCGGCGCCAGAACGCCGAAGGCCATCCACGCCGCACCCGGATAGCCCATCCGCCGCAACCGGCCGCAGGCCCACACCAGCGGAACGCCGCCCAGCGCCAGGCCGGCCAGATACAGCCATCCATCGAGGTCCGCCAGCCATGGCGGATTGCCGGCCCCGGCCGCCCCGGCGGCGTAGAACCCCACCGGCAGCCACATGAGCGAAATCAGGCAGCCCGCCAGCAGGCGCGCCGGCGTCCATCCCCGGCCGGACAACTCCCGGGCCGGATACCGGAGGGGCGCCACGGAGGTCAAAACGTTCATGCCGAAGTCCCCGTATCAGTTCCGCGCGAACTAAATCCAGAATCCGTTGTGGGATGACAACCCCGGTCCGCCAACTGAATTCGCCACTGTGCCGTTTATGCAACACCGGTTCGCATCCCCCGCCAGGCCGCAAATGCGGGCATCAGGCCGCTGGGCGGAGGGATTGGGCGACCGGCCACTTCCCGCCCGGCGGCACGGTCCGCGCGTCATGTATCTTGGCGACGATCCCGCCGCGTGTACCTGCCGCGCTCAAGATACCCGGCGTTCCCGAGAAGCACGAAGACACCACCGATGATAGTGAAGTTGCAGGAGCCCTCCTTGTAGTAGTCAGCCATGGCCCTTTTGAACCATTGGCTGCTGAACTCACCCGTCTTCACGAACTGATCGGGCATCTGAAGCCGGGACAGGCGCGGCATGGGACATGCGACACGCTAGAATAGGGGTCATGGCGCTAGAGCGAGCCACAGCGCTGTTCTTCGAACTGTTCAGCGGGCTGCCCCGGCAGGGACCGGGCAACGCAGCGTCCACGCGTCTCGCCCTCGGGCTCGTGCCGGGAGTCGGGCCGGGGACGCGCGTGCTCGACATCGGCTGTGGGACGGGCGCCCAGACCCTGGTGCTGGCCGACTGTTCTCCAGCGCACATCGTTGCCATCGACAACCATCCGCCGTTCATCGACGCCCTGAACCGCGAAGCACGGGAGCTCGGCATCACTGACCGGTTGGAAGCGCGGGTTGCGGACATGCACAGTCTCGACTTCGCGGACGGCTCCTTCGAACTCATCTGGTGCGAAGGCGCCATCTACAACGTGGGGGTCGAAACGGGCCTGCGCGACTGGCGCAGGGTGCTGCGGCGTTACGGGCACGTCGCGCTGACCGAAGTGTGCTGGCGGAAGCCCGAGCCACCCGCCGAATGCACTGCGTTCTGGAGCCGCGAGTATCCGGCAATCCGCGACACTTCCGCACTCCTGGAGGCCGCCGAGGCGTGTGGCTACGAGACCGTGGGGCACTTTCCACTCCCCGCGTCGGCGTGGTGGGACGACTACTATCGGCCGTTGCAGGACAAGGTGACCGCATTCCGCAAGCGTCATGGCGATGCACCGGATGCGCAGGAACTGGCGGACCGGTGCCAGCACGAAATTGACATCTGGCATGCCTACTCGGAGTTCTACGGCTACGAGTTTCTCGTGCTGCGGGTCCGTTGAAGCCTGCGGATGCCAGGGCGTCGAGGGGGTCGGCCTCTACCGGGGATCGGCGCAGGAAACGGAAGTACCAACGTTGCCGAAACGCTTTCGAAATTCACGATCGGAGAAAATATCTTTTCATAACAAAACGTTAGTTACCCTACGATGTGCGTGTCCAGAACGACAACGTAGACAGGCGTCGGAACACGACGCCATGGCATTCCGTGACCACGTATGCCCCTGGCGAAATCGTGGTCCCCGGCTGCACTGCTGCTCCGGAAACGTCACGACGTTCCTCTCACCGGGATACACTCCCGCACAGGATGTGTCACCGGCGGCGCGAAAGCACGACGAAGCGCGCGGAAAGCAGCCCCAGCGACAGGGCC
>JAJECR010000182.1 GCA_022821935.1 Candidatus Latescibacterota bacterium | reverse complement strand
ATGTTCATGGGCGGATACGCCGTTCCGGGCGGCGATGACGTGGATATCCACATCCAGCGGAACGAACCCTTCCGGCTCCCGGAACAGTCCGAATCCCGACAGGCCGGACTCTTCTTCGGCTTCCCGCAGGGCGACGAGATGGGGCTGGGCACAACCATCGGAGTGGCCACCCAATTGCAGCCAGCGGTCGAAGATCCGGTGCCGGGTCATCAGGTACTTCGAACGATCGGGCGAAACAATCCAGGCCGAGCCGGTGATGTGACCCGGCATGCAGGTTCTTTCGAAGCAGTCGGGATGTCCGGCGATGAGGAAACGTATCCGCTCTACCGTCTCCCCTTCATCCGGATAACGCGCCAGGTACTGAGCCAGTGCCTGTTGGAGATCTTTGCGATGCGACTGTCCCGCCTCTTCATTGCTGATTGGCTTCATCGGTTCGTTTCCCAGTAGCAGGGTACATCCAGCTCATCGCCCAGTTCCCGCAGCGACTGGATGTGCATGCCGTCCAGGGGGATCCCATTCCGGTCGAAATCAGCCTCCCGTTCGGCCTCGAGTTCTCCCGGAAGCAACAAGCGATCCAGTCCCGGCAGTGGATGCATGGCGTGTATGTTTTCCCGCAGCTCAGCGACCGTCCGAGTGTAATCGGATGGTTCGCCGATGAAGGCGGGGTCCATGACGATGGCGGTGAGACTGCTGGTTGCTCCCGGATAGCGAATTTCGATAGTGGACTGCGCGTCCACCGGCCACGTCATCATGACGGAAGTGACCTGATAGGCCAGTCCCTTGATCAAAGGAAGTACGCTGATTTCTGATATTTGCTGCTGAACATCGGGCAGTTCCAGGTGCGTGCCCATATCGATCAGCACGGGTGGTTCGCCTTCCGCCGCGGGGAACCCGAAACTCACTGGCGGGTTGTTCAGCGCCTGGATGACGGGTTCGGATCTATCGAAGGGAAGGGGACTCATGGGTGTACTGTAGTACAGGCAGATCATGCCCGCCCCGGTGGCGATGCGGGTCCAGTTTCCGACCGAACCCGTATGACCGCAGTGCGTCGCCGTGACGAGGCAGATTCCCGCGGATTTCGCCCTGGACACCGCGGAGCGAATGGCCCGGGCGGAAACGAGATGACCGATGCCCCCGTCCCCTTCCCACTGCACCACCGCGGCTGCCTCCCGGTAGATCCTGATATTCGGCCCGGTATTGTACCTGCCCGCCTGGAATGATCTCACATAGCCCGGAAGCTGGCGGGTACCGTGGCTGAGGACGCCGCGCAAGTCCGTCGCGGTAAGGTAATCGGCCAATTCCGTGGCGTGGGCCTTCGACAGGCCGGCCTTTCGAAGTGCTTCGGCTGTAAAACGATGCAGGGACTTCGCGTCGTAGCGGGGATTGGTGTAGTCAACCGGTATGATGGCCATGCATGCCTCTGAGGACGGTAAGGGGGTTCGTTGAAGGGGTTCGATATCGGGTACGTTCGATTCGGTTGTCTACGCGGCGGGACTGCCATGGATTACCAGGATAGTTGTCGGTCGTCGTCGTACACCGGTTCTCACATGGTCCCTTACCATACGCGTGGTCACCTTACCTTAATGAGACCTGACCGGCAAAACAACTGCTATCCTGTCGGGACCGCCTATCACTTTGACATGTGCCGCTGCGACGCATACCTTTTAGTCTTCTCCATTGCCACGCAATCGATTCACGACCGAACCAACTGCCGGGATACGAGATCTGCCGGGATATGAAATGACCCAGAAACCCCTCCAGGATCGTGTAGCCGTAGTAACGGGAGCGACACGAGGCACCGGACACGGTATCGCCCGCATGCTCGGGGCGTCAGGCGCCACGGTCTACTGCACCGGCCGGAGCGTGAAAGGACATCCGGCGACGGCGGGTCGGCCCGAGACGATAGAAGAAACTGCCGAAATGGTCACGGCCGAAGGGGGTAAGGGCATTGCCGTACGGACTGATCACACGATCGAAGCAGAGGTGGGTCGCCTCTTCGACCGCGTCCGAAAGGAGCGGAACCGGCTCGATATCCTCGTCAACGACATCTGGGGCGGCGACGAACTCACACAGTGGGGATCGCCGTTCTGGGAACTCGATACCTCCCAGGGGCTCAGGTTGCTCGAACGGGCCGTGCACACGCATATTATTACCAGCCGCCTGGGCGCGCCCCTGATGGTCGAGCGTGATTCGGGGCTTATCGTGGAGGTTACCGACGGAGAAACGATGGGTTATCGCGGGAACCTGTTCTACGATCTGGCCAAGAACACCACGATCCGATTGGGTTACGCGATGGCGTGCGACCTTCACCGGCACAACATCACGGCCCTGACGGTAACCCCGGGGTTCCTGCGGTCCGAGGCGATGCTGGACGGTTTCGGAGTCACCGAAGAGAACTGGCAGGATGCTATCGAGCAGGATTCATACTTCGCGGAGTCGGAGACGCCATGTTTCCTTGGCCGGGGCGTGGCGGCTCTGGCGGCGGATCCGAACGTCGCATCGAAACGCGGCGGGTTGTACTCAAGCGGTTCGCTCGCGAAAGAGTATGGGTTTACGGATCTCGACGGACGCCGGCCCGACTGGGGTAGCTTCTTCCGCGCCAGGGTAAGGGAAATCATCGAGAGTGAGGACACGCCGGACGAGATGAGTCTGTACGTCGTCCGCGCCCGGATGAACCAGATCGAGTTGGATCCCGCTGAGAAAGAGGAATGCGCGCGCCTGCGTGACTACCTGGAAAGGTACGAGTGATAAGCACATCCCGGCGCGCCAACTGAGCAGGCCATACTCCGTGATCTCGTAGATGGTTATTCCTTGTACCCGTTGCAGATCCGGTTTATACTGAAAACGACACTTCCCCTGATCCAATTGAACAATGGGATTGCTTCCCATCCAAGACGGAGACTAAAGCCATGTCTGACAACGAAGGAAAACCAACCTTCGATCCCCGAATCCAGGATCCCGACAAGATCCGACAACTCTCGCGCCGAGGATTCATCGGCAGCATGGCGGCCGGTGCGGCCGGGGTGGCCGGCGCGTCGACCCTGCTGTCCACGACGGCTGAGGCGGTCGCGGCGCCGGAACCCGATCTCCCTGCCGTTCCGGATACCCCTCCCGGAGGCGCCGCGCCCGATGATGAGGCTTACTGGGAGCAGGTGGCGGACCAGTTCCTGTTGCGCAACGGCGTCATCTACATGAATTCCGGTACCCGGGGCATCTCGCCGATAAGCGTGCACAAGGCACAGTTGGAGGCGATTGAAGCGGTGAATTCGGATCCCAACATGTGCTGGTCGACCTACAGCTTCGCGGGTATGAGCGAGATCCGGGAGAAGCTGGCCGCGTTCGTGGGAGCCGGGGTCGACGAAGTCGCCGTCACGAACAGCACGACGGACGGCATGGGACTCGGTTTCATGGGGCTGGAACTGAGCCAGGGCGATGAGATCCTGACCACGAACTATGACTACGGCTGGGTGAAGAACATGATGGCCTTCCGTGCGAAGCGGGACGGTCTGGAGTTCAAGATGGTGGACATTTCGGATCCGAGCTTTCGCACACCGGATGATCCGCAGAAAGTCGTCGATGCCGTGGCAGCCGGTATCACACCCCGGACCAGGTTCCTCACCATCTGCCACATAAACTACACCGACGGTTTCGTCATGCCGGTCAAGGAGATCTGTGAGATTGCCCGTGACCGGGGGATCATCACCCTGGTCGACGGCGCCCAGCCGCCGGGCATGATGAAAATGGATATGAGTGAACTCGGATGCGACATGTACGCGGGAGCGGGTCACAAGTACATGCTGGCCGCCCAGCATACGGGGTTTCTGTACCTGCGGAACGAAATCGCCGACCGGGTTCACCCCCTGATATACACCGGTTCATCGAATCCCGAGTGGGCCGTCACGGGAGCCCGCAAGCTCGAACAGCGCGGATCTTCGAGTTATTCGGACCGGATCTCCATCGGCGCGGCGCTGGATTTTCACAACAAAATCGGGGTCGAAGCCATCGAAGCCCGGCTGCGATACCTGTCCCAGCGCATGAGCCAGGGCCTGAAGGCCATCGACGGCGTCACCGTCTACGCATCGGACGATCCCAGAATGTCCTGCGCCCTCGTATCCTTCTCCGTCAAGGACCTCGATCCATCGTTTATCGTCGGGCGTCTCTGGTACCGCAGCCCGAACATCTATATTCGCACTGTCGGCGCCGCGGGCGGTTTCAGAGGGGTCCGCGCCACGCTGCACGTCATGGACACGGCCGATCAAGTAGATACGCTGGTCGACAGGATCGCAAGTCTCGCACAGGCATGAGATCCCCGATGAACGAGGGTTGCGCGGCAGGCTCAGTCCAATGGATCTGAAATGAGCATAGTACGTTACATAGCCGCCCCGATCGCGGGCACCGTGGTTCTGCTCGTCCTGGGCTTCTTCCTCTACGCGGTGTTGTTCGGGGGGTTTTTCGCCGCGAATGCCGAACCGGAAGCGGCGGGAATCGCAAAGAACCCGGCGGAAATGCAGTTCATCTATCTGAGCGAATTGATCCTCGCGGTCCTGCTGTGCCTCGTTATCGGCTGCTGGGCAGGGGTCTCAGGCGCGATTCCGGGATTGAAAACCGGTGCGATTTTCGGCTTCCTGATGAGTCTTGGCATCAGTCTCATGTTCTATGGGGCGGTCAACTACATGACTCTCCAGGCAACCCTGTTCGATGTCGTCCTGACGACGGTGCGCCTGGCCCTGGCGGGCGCCGTGATCGGAGTCATACTCCCACGAAAACGGGTCCGCCCCGCCGATGCGAATATTGGCGCTGCCACATCCTGACGTGATACGAGTTACTAAACTTAATATAAATTGCTGAACCCGTGACCGCCGGAAGTCCATCATGACCGTACAACGATTCTTCGTAGCGACGATTACCGGCGGCGTCTCGGTGTTGATTCTCGGGTTTCTATCGAACTGGCTGTTCGCCGACGTGTTCAGCGGATACACGGAGGTTTCAACCGGGATCATATACCGGGACAGCCCGGCCGTTCCGTCCATCATACTGGGCGCCCTGGCTATGGGCGCGTTGCTGACCGTCCTGCTCGGCTGCTGGACCGGCCACACCGGCGCGGTGAAAGCCCTGGGAACCAGCGCGGCCTTCGGACTGCTGCTTCATCTTTTCCTGGGCATGAGCTTATTCGGCATGACCAACATACTGAATCTCACCGGAACCCTGGTCAAGGTCGTCACCGATACGGTTCAACTGGCGTTGGCCGGAATGGCAGTAGGCGCCGTTCTGGGCCTCGGCAGGCAGCCCTAGCCGCACCATCCTCTTACTACTCAGACCATATGTACATACCGATCGCCGCCAGTACGCTCCGCACGGGCGAAACGCTCGAAACCGGCGTCGTACTGGCGCCCGATGACGAATATGAGCCACTCGTCCGGCCGGTCCTCGCCCATAAGTCCCGCAACGACCAGTGGCACCTCGATGAAGTATTCGCCGGGCGCGTGGCACCCTTGGAAACGCGATTCTACCTCGGCCGCCTGGACGCACAACCGGTTTGCAACATCATGGTCAGCGAACACGAAGGAATCGGCATCGTGAGCCACGTGTACACCGTGCCGGAACACCGCCGCAAGGGTATCGCGCGGCTGGTCATGGCCGGGCAGATGGCGGATTTCAGGGACCGGAGCGGCCGGTACCTGACGCTGTCCACAGGCTATGACACCCATCCATACTATCTTTACCACAGCTTCGGGTTCCGGAGCGTCATACCGGAATCGGGTCACATGAAGTACATGGGGACCGCGGCATTCGAGCCGGACCATTTTCGCGGAGAAGGTGCCCTGGCGGTCCCGGGAGACTGGAGAAACTGGCCTTCGCTGAACGTGCTTTGCGCCCAGGACGGACCGCCTTACGTACGCAACGTGGGACTGGGTCATATCGGGCCGCGCATGTTCGAAGGTGCCTACATCGGGCTTATGAAGCTTGCCCGTGTAGATGCCGATCACCAGGTCCAGTTGCTGGTCTCGGACCGCGAGGTGGTCGCGGGTTATGCGACGCTTGTGCCGGACACCCGGTGGCGCGGGGAGGCCTGTCTCCTCGACCTGTTCGTTCATCCGGCATTCACGGATTACTGTGGGCCGTTGCTGGACTCGTTCTCCCTGCCGCCGGCAAGAAAGGTCCAGTGCCACGTCGAGGTGGGCGATACGATGAAGGCGGCGGCACTGCTGGACGCGGGGTTCGTCCGCGAGGCCACGCTCCGGAAGCAGTTTAAAGTGAAGGGGCAGGTCGTGGACGTCGAGGTCTACGCGCGGTATGCCTAGCGCGGCTCCCGGCATGATCTACGCACGGTCCGCCCAGTCCTCTTCTCCGCATGACGCATGAGGCTACGCGTACCTGTCCTTCAGCCTGTCCAATGTCTTATCGTGTATACCGCCGAAGCCTCCGTTGCTCATAAACACGATCCGGTCGCCCGGCTCCGCCTGTTCGGACAGATGGGCAACGATCCGTTCCACGCTTTCCATGGCATCGGCCGTCAAACCCCGGCCGCGCAGTCCTTCCACCAGTTCATCCACCGAAAAACGGTTGCCGTCGGGCGCTTTTTCTGGCAGAAAGACTGGCGCGATCAACACGCGGTCCGCAGCGTCGAAGGCGGTCGCATAGTCCGCCTGGAAGTTGCGGCGTATGGTCGTGGCTGAACGGGGTTCGAACACGGCCCAGGTACGACGCTCCGGACAGGCCCCTCTGAGCGCTTCCAGCGTTACCTTTACGGCCGTCGGGTGGTGGGCGAAGTCGTCGTATACCGTAATGCCGTTGACTTCGCCCCGCACTTCGAGACGCCGCCTCACCCCGGGGAAGGTCTCCAGGCCCCGCGCGATATCCGGCCAGGCCAGGTCGTAATGCCTCGCGGCGGCCACGACCGCCAGGGCGTTTCTGACGTTGTGGGCGCCAGGCTGGCGAATGGACAGGCGTGAGACGCGTTGATCCCGTTCATAGAGGTCGAAAGTGGCGCCACCGGGATGGGCGGATTCGTTTTGCGCCGACCACCGCGCACCGGGCGACGCGCCGATGGTATGGACGGTGCAGAATGCCTGGGACGCGAGTGCCCGGACGCGCTCGTCGTCCACCGAGCCGATCAGCAGTCCGTTTCCGGGTATGATGTTGACCAGCCTCCGGAAAGAAAGCACGATCTCATCGAGTGAATCGTAGATGTCCGCGTGGTCGAATTCGATGTTGTTGACGATCACCGTATCGGGCAGGTAATGCAGGAACTTCGCCCGCTTGTCGAAGAAGGCGCTGTCGTACTCGTCTCCTTCCAGGATGAACAGGTCGCCCGTCCCCAGCCGCGCGCCGGTCTGCCAGCCGATGGGAACGCCGCCGATGATGTAACTGGGATCCCGGCCCGCCTCGGTGAGCACCCAGGCGAGCATCGCCGTCGTAGTCGTCTTGCCATGGGTGCCCGCCACCACGATCGGTTTGCGGTCCCACAGGAAGAAGGACTTGAGCGCCTCCGGCATGGATACATACCGGATCTTGCGTTCCAGGACGGTTTCGGCCTCGGGATTGCCGCGTGAGACCGCGTTTCCGATGACGACGAGATCCGGCGGAGGATTCAGGTTGGATGCGGCGAAACCCTCGAACACGGGTATCCGCTGTTCCGCAAGCACCGTGCTCATGGGCGGATACACGTTCTCGTCGCTTCCGGTGACCCGGTGTCCCAGGGACTTGAGCATAACGGCCAGCGCGCCCATGCCCGTACCGCAGATGGCCACGAGATGGATATGAAGCGGTGGGGGCATGGTCAGGGCATCGGGGGATGTCGCTCGGTCAGTTCCCGGATTTTACGGCGCGCGGCGTCGTTATTGAAGTGATTGGGGTGGGAAGCGAGCAGGGTCTCATATTCCGTGAGCGCCTGGGGGATATCGCCTATCTTCCTTTCGAAGATCTCGGCGATCCGCCACCGGGCAGTGACGACGCGGCGGCTGTCCGGGTGTCGCTCTATCAGGTCGCGCAGGGCCGCGACGGCCTGGTACGGCTTGCCTGTCCGGTCGAGTATCATACCGATGTCCAGGATTACCGTGTCCACGATCAGGCTTTCGGTGTTTTCCTCGACATACCGCTTGCAGGCCTCCAGGGCTTCCCGGTCCCTGAACTGACGGCGCATCAGCACCGACTGGATGTAATTCGCGAATGAAGGGTCTCCGCCCTGCCGGCCTTCCCCGATCAGGATGGTCCACTCGAGCGCGTCGTTGGCATAAGGGCTGTCGGGATAGCGGTCGGCCGATTCGTGGAACCGTTCGAGGGCCTCGTCCAGGCGTCCCTGGAAGAGCGCCAGTTCACCAAGGTGGAATCTCGCCCGTGCCTGGGTTTCGTCTTCCCGAAATCCGGCACCGGGTTCCAGGATGCGGTTGTACTGGGCGAGTGCGTCTTCGAGGCTGCCCAGGACCACGAAACTCTCCGCTATGCCGAACATGGCCTGCCCACGGAACTCCGTCGCGGGCGCGTGGTCCAGAAGCGACCGGTACATTTCGAGGGCCTGCCGCGCATCCTGGTAGTGGGCGAGGTAGAGCCCGGCCAGACGGACCGTCGCCTCTTCGCGGAACCTGGTTTCAGGATATTGCGCAATGACCGTCCGGTAAGTCCCGGCCGCCTGGTCCATGCTGCCGGCCTCCTGATACGCCCTGGCAAGACCGGTAGACGCTTCGGCGCGCATGGTATCCGACGCGGTCTGCCGGACGAGCTCCTGATAGGTATCGATGGCATCTTGCGTATGCCCCTCCCGCAGCGCCCATTCGGCGAACCGGACCAGGTACTCGCCGCTGGACCCGTCCAGCCGATCCGCTTCGCGGTACTCGGCCAACGCCTCGCCGGGTTTGTCGTATCGGAGAAAGAAGCCTCCGAGGAGGTTTCGGGCGTCCTTGCTTCCGCGGTGTTCCGTTACCGCTTCTCGCAACGCCTCTTCAACGAGTTCCTGGCTTCCCATCAAGGTGAGTTGATCGATCCGGTCGCTGACCACGTTTTGCTGGTTGGGGCTGGCTACCAGCCACCGGACATATTCGCTGACGGCGCCGGGTATGTCGAACTCGCTGGTATAGAGACTGGCCAGATTAAAGGCAAAGGCATCCGGTTCCCCCAGTCTGTCCCGCCCGGAAAGGTAGGTTTGAATCGCCCGGTCGTTCGCCTGCCTGTCCATATGTAGAAAGGCGATCTGGTGTACGGCCGCTTTGTCCTGTGGAAAGAGATCAAGGAGGATTCGGATCTGTTCTTCCGCTTCGCCGTCCCGGCCGCTTCCGAAGAGTGCTTCGGCGAGCCTTGTGCGGAATCTGACGTTGTCCGGAGATTGTCGTATATGGGTTTCGAGCAAAGGGATCGCTTTGTCATAGGCTTCGAGCCGAAAGTACAGCCGAAGGACCCCGTTGAGGGCGGAACTGTTGTCCGGAGCCTCCTGCAGTATCCGTTCAAACAGTACGACCGCCCGGTCGTACTGCCTGAGCCGTTCCAGCGTCCTGGCCTGCTCGATCCGCCGGTTCAGATCGGCGGCGGACCGGCCGAACTGCCCCTCCGCGCCTGGGGGCGTGAGTAACAGGGCCGCCAGCAACGCGACAAGTATCCCCTTTGCGCGAGATGCGCGTCTGAGGGGCGCGTCGCGCCTGTATGGTTCTGGAGAGGGATTCACACGTGCTGCCTAGTTCACGACGGGAATGTCTGAAAGTGCGCGGAAATAGGCGCGTATGAGCGCTTCGTACTCGCGGGGATAGTTGCCTTCCCCGATACCACGCAGGATATCGTCGCGCCGGACGCGATCGAGCCCGGTCAGGTCATCCGGCAGTTCGTCCGGCGAAGGAAGGTTCACCACGTCCTCGCCCGGCGCCGCGCGCCTACGTTCCTCCCGTTCCTGGCCACGGATGGACCGCGAGGCGTCCAGCAGCCTGGACAGGATCCGCTGCTGGCGCTCCACCAGGGCGGGGTCGATCTGGTACTGATGCAGC
>JAJECR010000007.1 GCA_022821935.1 Candidatus Latescibacterota bacterium | reverse complement strand
CTCTTCAGGGGACAATCCCGCCCAGCCGAATCCGTCCGGCGCGAGCAAGTGGGTCGTCACGCCCTGCCGGAGGCCGCCCATCTGGTCCCGGCCGCCGAGCAGGGAATTCTCGGAATGGACGTGCACGTCGATGAACCCGGGGCAGACGATGTGGCCGCCGGCGTCAATCGTCCCGGCGGACTCGGCATCGGACAGGTCTCCGATCCCCGCCACGCGGCCATCCCGCAACCCCACGTCCGCCGGGTACCGGCCGGTCTTCCCGGTACCGTCGATTACCTCACCGCCGCGAATGACGACGTCGAAGGCCATTCATTCCTCCTGTGCTGGTTTATTCGGCCACGGAAAACGGGCTTTGTATTCAGGTTTGCCCTGTATGTCCTGTCGCACGCGGAACAGGCCGCCGCCGCGGTAACCCTGTCCGTACGCCTCCCAGTCGTAGTCTCTCGGATCGAGGGGCGATCCGGGTTCCAGCGCAGTACCCGCGGTTGTGACGTAGATGTCGGTCAGGTCCGCACCACCGAACATGACGCTGGAGGTCTGGATCGCCGGTAGTGCAATGCGGCGCTCCTCCACGCCATCCGGGTCGAACCGGATAATGCATCCGTCGAACCAGACGGCCGTCCAGACGAAACCTTCGGCATCGACGGTCATCCCGTCCGGCACCCCCGCCGTATCGGGTAGTTTGACGAACTCCCGCTGGTTGGAGACGGAACCGGTCGCGCGGTCGTAATCGTATTGGTAGATCGTCCGCACGGCGGAATCCGTGTAGTACATGATCGATTCGTCCGGCGAATATCCCATGCCGTTGCTGCAGCCGATCCCCTCTTCGATGATCTCCACGCCGCCATCGGGATCAAAGCGGTACAGTTTGCCCACACCGCCGTCTATCAGCGAGCCGGCGAACATCCGGCCGCCCGGATCGGCCGTTACGTCATTGAAGCGTAATGGCTCGCCGTCGTGGGTCTCGTCGAAAACGCGTACCCACTCGTCATCTGACTTCCACAACACGATCCCGTCCCAGATGCACGCCAGAATTCCGCCGTATTCGTTGTAGGCGAACCCGCCGACGTTGAAACCATCATGCACCTGGCGGTTCTGATTCGTCGCGGGGTCATATTCGAAAAACCGGCCGGTCCGGATGTCGGTCCACATCAGCGTGTTGCTGTCCGGGTCCCAGACCGGTCCCTCACCCACCATCGCCTCGACTTCCGCGATCTTCTCAATAGTCGCCATCATGGCTTGCTCCGGTTGAACAGTCTCGAAGGCAGCTTGAAGAGTGCCACAGAACAGAAATGTATACGTGCGGTACCGCCAGGGAAGGACGTATCGACGGGACTGCAAGTATATATACCAAAAGACAGCAAGGGTCAAGGCGGGACATGGACGAAAAACACGAGCGACTGTGGGGAGATTCCGAGAACGTGTGCCACAAGACTGCTTGGGCTTGCGCAAGGCATGCTCAAAGGACTATATTACCGGCTGCGCAGCCCGGTTTCCAGGTGGTGGGACTCAGGTTGTTGCGCGCCAATTCAACCAAAGACAATGATAATCACGGCAGTGTGGATTCGATTATGAAATCCTACCTGGAAGGCTGCGGCGTACCCACGACACGGATCGGCCAGGCCGAGGTGCCCCGCCTGATCATGGGGATCCATCCCTACGATGGCTGCTCCTATCAAAACAAGGAGCGGGACGCCGCGAATTTCCGCGTCTTCAGCCGCGTCCAATCGGTAGCCGACGTGCTGCGCTACGCCGTCGAGGAAGGCGGCATCACGGCGGTCCAGGTGGACCACATGCTGCCCCGGCTCGACAGGCTGCATCTTCAGGCCATCTGGGAAACCGAGCAACTGACCGCCACGCAACTGGGCATTGTCGCGTATATCCTGATCCCGGTGACGCTGGACGGCGAAATCGTCTCCTACTCCGACCGCGCCCATTCGACCTTTTATGCCCACAACGAAGTGCTCGCTGGCCAGGCCTTCCGCGATCACTTCCACCGCGACGACATCATCCGCTACAACCTGGGCGACACTTTCGACGGCATCGTCACGCCCGAGACCGTGCCGCCCTACACGGAAGCGGACGCCGCCCGTTTCGAGATAGATTACGGCATCCTGGAGCAGTACCTGGGTTTCTTCGCCGGGTGTGATATCCTAGTTGCTGACCCGGGCGCCGAAATCGATCTCCTCGCAATGACGGGCCGCTTCGACCTGATCCGCGAGTACCTGGGCTTCCTGCGTGAACGCTTCGACACTGTGATCACAAGCGTCCACCACGCCGGCGTCACCCTGCCGCTCCTCGAGGCCGAGAACATTCCAGTCGACGGTTACCTGACCACCGTCAACGCCCTGGGCACCTTCATGTTTCCCACCCGCGACATGGCCATAGACGCTATCAGGCAGGCCAGCAAGCCAGTCATCGCCATCAAGCCGATGGCCGGCGGCCGCTATCTGGGTCACAAGGCGTTCGACTATGTATTTAATGGAATAGGTGTTTCGGCGTCGATGTTTGGGATGGGCACCCTGGACCAGGTCCGTGAGACCACGCAGGCCGCCCGCGAGGTGCTGGGGGTTGCCTGATTCGCTCAGGATAACCCCTACTCCCCGTCCTCCACCATGGGGACGAATCTCACGCCGCCGTGGTGTACCTTGACCGTCTCTTCCCCCGACCGCGTCACGGTGTATAGCTCTTCGCCGATGGGGATGACCATCCGTCCCCCGGATTTCAACTGGCGAAACAGCGCCTCGGGCAGGACACTCGGCGCCGCAGTGACCATGATGCCGTCAAAGGGCGCTTCCTCGAGCCACCCCCTGTGGCCGTCTCCGATCCGGAAATGGATGTTGTCGTATCCCAGGGACTGCAGAGTTTCCCTGGCGCGTTGTCCCAGGACGGACAGCCGTTCCACCGTGTATACCGACCGGGCGAGCCGGGCCAGGATCGCGGTCTGGTAGCCTGAACCCGTGCCGATCTCCAAAATCCGGTCCGTTTCGTTCGCATCGAGCAGCCGGGTCATCAGTCCCACGATGTAGGGTTGGGACACGGTCTGGTCCAGGTCGAGGGACACTGCGCAGTCGTCGTAGGCTTGTGACCGGTACGCCGCGGGAATGAACCGGTGTCTCGGCACAGCGCGCATGGCCTCGATCAGCCGGGGTTCGTCGAGGCCGCGTCCCCGGATCTGCTCCTCAATCATCCTGTCCTGGGGCGAAACAGGGTCGGCACCTGGTCCTTTTTTCTTGAAAAAACGGGATAACACCATGGTCCGCTCAGTCTACAGGAGCCTTAAAGACCGATCAAGGCAAATCAGGGTGATCCAATGATCCGGAACCAAGGCAGACCGAATCGAAACTTCCAATTAGACGGCGGAAGCGCGGCCCCTTACCCTGCTTGACACACACGGGCATGGACGCTAAGTTCTCCATGCCCTTCTGGACGCCAGGTTCTCCGAGCCCGGTATCCCATGACGATCCGTATTCCAGGCATTCATCAGAAAGGACATCCTTCATGCATCCCTTCGAAGACCTGCGCGTACCCGACGGAAGCGTGGGCATACACTGGTTCGGGCAAAGCTCTTTCGGACTGAAGCATCCGGACGGCACGGTGATCCAGGTCGATCCCTACTACCCCCGCGAACGGCCCGCGGACCGCTTCGTCCATGCCCGGCCACCTCTGGACGAAGGGACGCTGAAGACCGACTACGTGCTGCTGACCCACAACCACGGGGATCATACCTGCCTTGAATCGCTGGAGCGACTGGCTGCCGCCTTTCCCGGTGTACGATACGTGGGACCGGTCGAAAGCATAGACGCGCTCAAGGAGGCGGGATTCGACGCCGGGCGCATGACGGTCGTTACAGCGGGAGACACCGCCGAAATGGGATCGTCGAAAGCCCACACGGTATGGGCCAAGCCGCCGGAAGGCCTTCCCGGCGACGGCATAGACCCGCCCGATGTGCAACACCTGGGTTTCGTCGTCGAAATGGATCAGGTTCGCGTATACATCTCCGGCGATCCGGTCAATACCTTCGGCAACCACGAATCTCTGCTCGCGCCGGTGCGGAACCTGCGGCCGCATATCGGGTTTCTGACCAATCACCCGAACGAAGGCGAGTTCCCCTTCTTCGACGGCTCGGCCCGTATCGCCGGTTCCCTCGGACTGAAAACCGCCGTGCCCGCCCACTATGGCTGTTTCGTGGCGCGCGATTACGATCCCGGGGAATGGGCTTCACATCTGCCGGAAGACGGGCCGGAACCCCTGATCATTCCGTACAACCAGTCCACGGTCTACAGTCCCTGAGGCAGGTCGTATCGGACCGAGGTGGTTCGCATCGAACCGCGGCAGGTCGCATCAGACCGCGACGAGTCTCATCGGACCGCGACGAGTCTCATCGGACTGCGGAAGGTCGCATCGGACCGCGGCGACTCGCATAAGTCCGCGATGGGCTGCATCGGAACTACCATGCGCATAACGGGTATCGATCTCGACGCGGTGGACGTGAGCGGACAGCATCACTGGGTATTTGTGCATGTCCGTACAAACGAAGGAGTGGACGGCCTGGGCGAGCTCAATCCTTCGGCGCCTAGAAGTGCGGTCCTGTCCGCGCTGAAGGAAATCGAGCGCGAAGCACTGGGTCATGATCCTCGTCGAATCGAGCAATTGACCGCCCGGTTGAAACCCAGCCCCGATGACCGGCCCGCCGTGCATGCCCTGTGCGCATTCGAACAGGGCCTGTGGGATATTCTCGGTAAGTCGCTCGACGTGCCGGTCCACGCCGTGCTCGGGGGACGTTGCCGGGACAACATCCCTGTTTACGCCAACGTCACCCGGGCCGCGCTGGAAGGCACGCCGGACGACTTCGTCCGTCAGGCCACCGGCGCCGTCGGGGACGGTCACACCGCGGTAAAGATCGCGCCTTTCGACCGCCGTTTCGGCGCCGGCAACGTACTGATTGAGCACGGACTGGAGTGCGTGCGCGCCGTGCGGGAAGCCATCGGGCCGGATATCGATCTGCTCCTCGACTGCTACGGCAGCTTCTCGCTGGACGAAGCCTGGCGGATCGTGGACGGCCTGCGCGACATCGACCTGTACTGGCTGGAAGAGCCCGTGGAGGAACGGGACTTGGATGGATACCGGCGGATCCGCAGGGAATCGGGATGGCGGATCGCAGGCGGGGAACGGGCCATGCTCATCGAAGGGTTCTGGCCCCTCTTCGACGCCGAATCCATGGACGTCGTCATGCCCGACGTCACGATTGCGGGCGGCATCGGCGAACTGAAGAAGATCGCGTCGATCGCCGAAAGCAGGGGACAGCTGACCGCGCCGCACGGCCCTTTCGGTCCGGTCACGGTCGCGGCGCACGTACAGATCATGGCCTCCCATCCGGGATTTCTCATACTCGAATACGCCTGGGGCCAGGTGCCCTGGCGCGAAGGACTCGTATCGCCCGCGGAACGGGTGGTTGACGGCCGCCTGGAAATATCCGACCGTCCGGGCCTCGGCCTGAGCCTGGAGCCCCGCGTCGTGGAGGCATACCGAGTCGACCCAATGGCGGCCTGAACCAGGAGCCCCGCGTCGTTGCAGCGCATCACGCGGATCCGTCAGCTCATTGCACAGCGGCCGAAGCCCGGCACCCTGATCCACAACCGGCAGACGAAAGGAAACAGATCAATGCATACCGAAGCACTGTACGACACGCTCAATTCAGTCACCGCAATTCCCATCGTCCCTTTCCGCGGCGGCGCCATCGACCTCGACGGCCACCGCAGGAACATCCGGTACCTGATGGAGAACAACCATCTCGACGGGAACCGGAAGCGTGTGATCGGGATCGCGGGCACGAGCCTGATCCACCACTTCTCCTTCGACGACCAGATGCGCGTCATCGCGGCGACTGGGGAAGAGATGGGCGACGACGGCTTCCTGATGTCCGGAATCGTGCCGAATCCGATTTCACAGGCCGAGGATCTCGTGCGCGGGCAGTCGTCCCTTCCCCGACCACCGGACGTGTACCTCATCATGCCCCTGACCGGCGTGGCCGATCACGCGGCGACCTACGAAGATTACATGGCTTTCGCCGAACGATTAGGCGATTCCTGTGGAGCCCGCTTCCTGCTGTACATGCGCTCCGCGGATTACGTGAACCCGATCATCCGGCTCGTGAAGGACTCCCCGCACATGGTTGGCGTGAAAGTGGGCACGAGCGAAGAAGAAGTCGCCCCACTCATCGACGGCATCGGCGATGACGGTATCGTCATGTGGGGGATCGGAGACCGGAGCACCCGGGCTGCCGAAATGGGCGCAAGGGGTCACACCTCCGGCATCGCCATCGTCGCCGCCCGCGCGGCGGACGAGATCAACAACGCCCAGCGCAGGGGCGACTTGGCGGAGTCGGCCCGCGTGGAAGCCTGCATATCAGACCTCGAACACCTGCGGTTCATGAACA
>JAJECR010000269.1 GCA_022821935.1 Candidatus Latescibacterota bacterium | reverse complement strand
ATGGCCAGGCGGCCGGGCTGATCGAACAGCAGTTCTTCGTGTAACTCATCATCGAACACGAAACCGGGACTGCCCGTGCCGGTACCGATCGGATCACCGGTCTGGATCATGAAATTCGGAATGACCCGGTGAAAGATCAAGCCATCATAATAGGGCGTGTTGGTCATGGCCGCGCCGGATTCGGGATGGGTCCACTCCCGGGTACCTTCAGCCAGGCTCGAGATGATGTCCACGGTTCTGGGCGTCTTGTCGGGATACAGTTCGCACTTCATGGTGCCCAGGCTGGTTTCGATAATCAACATGTTTGCGGGTTCTCCACTGCTTTGGGGTGTTTCAGGCGAATCGCCGCATGACGCGGCCAGGAACATCATAGAAAAGACGACAGTCATCAGGCCCGGTTTCCACATCTTTTACCTCCGCTTACATGGATTGATGATTTTGCATGGATTGATGATTGGATGCCAACTGACTTGACTACACTCCGTGTTCAGGGATCAGACCGCGGGATGCGCGACATCCGCCCGGCTTGCGCGGGATCAGACCGCGGGATGCGCGACATCCGCCCCGCTTGCGCGGGACGCCGGCTGCCTCTTGCGATAGGGCAGATTGTGGCTTTTCCGGTACTCCCACCGAAGCCTGTGGTGTTCCTTTTCCGTGGATATGAAGTCCCAGGGCAGCAACTGCAGGTCTGCCATGTCACCGAGATAACGCGAGGTATCCATCCCCAGCTCCGCGGCGGCGCGTTTCCAGTCTCCGTCCTGCCGAACGGTTTCCATCAGGAAAGCGCTCAATTCCCGGCCCCCGCGGGATAGAATGGCCTCGAAGTACGCGGATTTAAGGCTCTCGTGCTTGACTTCCACCCCCGGCGTGCCGCGCAGGGCCTTCCGGATGCGGTTCAGCTTGCGCTTGACCTCCCGCGCAGACGCCATGGGACTCCACTGAAAGGGCGTCAACGCTTTCGGCACGAAGGGGTTTATGCTCAACCTCAGCCGCCCGCCCGGCTCTCCGTGCTCCCGCTGCAACCCGGCCAGTTGCCGGGTCATCTCGATGAGCTCCTCGATGTCAGCGTCGGTTTCCGTCGGCAGCCCGACCATGTAGTACACTTTGAGATGCCTGATGCCCTTTTCGAGAATCCTGCGGGCGCCGGCCAGGATCTCTTCCGATGAGATGGGCTTGTTGATCGCCTTGCGAAGCCGCTCGGAACCGGCTTCAGGTGCGATCGTCATGGTCCGCAGTCCCGTCTTCAGCATTAGGCGAAGCAGGCTGTCCGGGACCAAGTCGACCCGGACCGATGAAACCCCCACGCGGAGCCCGGTTTCTTCCAGGCCTTCGCAGAGTTCGTCCAGGTAGGGATAATCGCACATGGCGGAGCTTACCAGGCCCACGGCCTTCAGCCCCTCCCTGCCTTCCCGCGCCAGGGACGCGTTCTTCGATCGGATCACGTCGAGTATGGTGGCGGGCTTCAAGGCACGGAATTTGGGATAGACATAGCTCACGGCGCAGAAACGGCACCGGCGGGGACACCCGCGGGAGATCTCGATCAGGAGCATGTCGCCGAACTCGGTGTCGGGCGTGAGGACGGCGGAATGGGCGGGATAGGCTTCGAAGACGCTCACCTGCTGTTTGGTAATCCGCCCAGGGGGCGCGGCTGCTCCGTCCGCCGTTTCCGCATCGCATCCGGTCACCGCGGCATCGCATCCGGTCTCCGCGGCCGGCTCATCGGCCGGCGGGACCCCGAGGTCACCCTGAGCGGCCGGCAGGACCCCGCGGTCACCCTGAGCGGCCTCCTGCAGGGACGGAACATACATCCCGTCCAGCCTCACGGCGCGGGCGAGGTGGCTCTCCCGGTCCTGGTCCTGATCCTCGATGTAACGGTCGATATAAGCGTAGGCCGCCTCTTCACCGTCGCCTATGATCATCGCGTCGGCAAAATCCGCCAGCGGCTCGGGGTTGATGTAGGTGACCGCGCCTCCGATCAGCACGATCGGATCGAAGGACGTCCGGTTTACCGCGAGAACGGGGACACGGGCGAGTTCCAGGATACGGATCAGGTTCGGGTAATCATTCTCAAAGGAAATGGAGAAGGCCACGATGTCACACGAACTGAGCGGCAGGCCGGTTTCCAGGGTAACCAGTGGCTTGCGGGATCTGGACAGGTCCTCGAAGTCGGCAGGTTCGGGAAGAAAGGCCCGTTCGCAGACGACGTCGTCCCGTTCGTTCAGGTGCCGGTAGATCGTCTGAAACCCCAGGTTGGACATGCCCAGGTAGTAGGTATTTGGATACACCAGGGCGATTCGGACGGCCTTCCCGCCGGGTTTTTTGTATATGGTCCCGCGTTCTCGGGCGAGGGTCTGCGCCATTGATTGCGCGAACATGTACCTGTCCAAATGACGATGATCGGTTGCGCGGTCCGGCTGGTCCGGCCAGGCCGCCTGTAGCGCCGGGTTGCTCAACCGGGCCGACGCATACTATGGACCGCAAAAATACAGCCCTGGAATCCGGGTGTCAAGGCTCGCACCAAGGGTGGCACCGGGGTTGCGGCCGCGTGGGATGGGCTTGACATGCCGCTTTCCGGCGATTAGCTTTCCGAACGAAAGACGACCGAAAAGGGAATCCCGGTTCGCGGGAGCATGCCCATGGCTTCGATGCAACACCGGAAATACCGGAAACTTACCTGGAGACCGGCCGGCTTGCTGGCGCTCTGCCTGTTGGCGCTTCCGCCGCCGGACGCTTGCGGGCAGCAGGTGAAAGCCGAGACCATGGTGCACCTGGAAGCCCTGCCTGTTCTGCACCGCGAGCAGATGGCGGACTTCGCCCTGACGCTCGCCGACTACATTGAGGAATGGGACTGGATGGAGGAAGACCTGCCCGAGCCGGTGCACGTGGGGTTCGAAGCGATACTGGCCTTTCTGGGCAGCCGGGTCAAGACCCAGTACGGCTCGCGCCTGACCGTGTACAGCGGTACAGACCTCAAATACCTGGACCGATGGTGGTTTTTCGAGTACGAACGGGAGGATCTGCTCCAGCATGACGATCAGCAGTTTAACGGGCTGACGTGGCTGATCGACTATTACGTTCATATCATGATCGGCCACGAATTGGACAAGTACACGGAATTCGGCGGCGACAGCCATTTCCAGCGCGCCAATGCCATCGCCCTGGACGGCCGGTTCAGCCGTGAGTTTCAGCGGGGGTGGGACGAACGGCTGGACCTGATCGACGGTATTCTGGCCGATGAATACAAGCCCCACCGCCTGATCAGGAACCGATATTACCGGGGTTTGGCGGCACAGAAGGAAAACAAGCCGGCGGAGGCCCGGACACTTTGCCGCCAGGCCGTGGATTTCATGGCGGAACTGCACGAAAAGAACCCTCGGGACGAGCGTCTGAAGGAATTCCTGAACGCCCATTACCTGCAGCTGGCGGATGTATTCAGTTCGGAATCCCC
Source organism: Candidatus Latescibacterota bacterium (assembly GCA_022821935.1). Taxonomy (GTDB): domain Bacteria; phylum JAAXHH01; class JAAXHH01; order JAAXHH01; family JAAXHH01; genus JAAXHH01. The sequence continues at coordinate 4,978 of JAJECR010000269.1, read as the reverse complement.
CACGGAAGTCCTTGATGCGGCCTCTTCCAGGGAGGTCTACGACATGCTCATGAAGATCGATCCCGCGCACAGGTCGACCTACGAAAAGCATGTGGAGCGTTTGAGCAGATGACCTGACGGCTGTCGTCCATCCGGCCGTTCAGTCACTGCGACGGTGTTTCGCGGACCGGGCGGACCAGGCGGACCGGTTCCTGGGCCTCTTACGTTGAAACCTTATGCGACCGCAGGACGGGCACTGCCACTTTCGCTGCTTGTGAAAACTCCGCTTCGCCTCGTTCATGGATCGGTTACATCGGCTACATCGCATCGGCATCAGAACGGAAAGACAGTCATATGAAAAGAAGCCCTGACACGCCCGGAAACCTGATCAAGTGGCTCCTGATCGTGCTGGCGGGAATCTTCACGGCAGCCGACGCCCACGGATCCGAAGGCGAACCGGCCATTTGGCGTAAAATGGTCCGGGCATCGACTACCGTGCACGAAATTTTCCTTTCCCGCACGCCGCAGATCGTGCTCTACGGCAACGGGCTCATCGTATTCCGGGACGACGATTTCAAGAACCCCCACCGGCAGATCCGGCTGGAGGGCGAGGAGCTCGGCGGACTGTACCTGGTGATGCAGAACAGCTTTGGCCTGTCGAGCCTGACCAACGAATGGATCGATAACGAATTGCCCTACGCCAGGAGCATACAGGAACCTTTTCGCGAAAACAACGACAAGGTGACCATCTGGATCGGACTGCACGCTCCGCCGAGCCGGCACACGTACTCTCCCGCGCTGCTCAAGGCCCGTTCCGTCAACGACGTCATCGCCCCGGCCTGGAACGCCATGTACAAATTCAACAATTTCCTCTCCGGGTTCTCCCATCCCCGGGCCCAGCCTTTCGTCCCGGACCGTGTCGAGATCGCCGTGCAGAAACTGCCCCGGTACATGGAGGACCAGTCCGACGATGCCGTGGACTGGCCGCTGGATACGATCGACCTGGCAGAGGTGAAGGGGAAGCGCCCCCGTGGATACCGTAAACTCGCCGGGGCGGACGCCCGCCAGGCCTACCGGCTGCTGACCGAACACCAGGCGATTCGTTCCGGCGGCCAGGTATATCTCGTATGGGTGCGCCCGCTCCTCCTGCCCTGATCCGACGCGCAACAGCCCTCGGATGATCCGGCGGAACGTCCGAAACTTCTCCCCGCCGGCCAGCCTGTCCGTCCGCCCCCTAACCCTTCACGGCGCCTAAAGCCAGGCCCCGAACCATGTACCGCTGGACGAAGGCGAACACGGCGAGGGCGGGAAGCAGCGCCAGGGTAGCGCCGGCCATCATGCGTCCCCAGTGTATGTCGTACTTGCTGATGAAGTTGTACAGGCCCACGGGCAGCGTGAAGGTGGATTCCGAGTTCAGGAACATCACCGCGAACAGGAGTTCGTTCCAGGCGCCGATGAAGGCGAACAGAAAGGTCGCGATCAGACCGGGACGGGCCAGCGGCACGGCCACGCGCAGGATCGCCCCCATCCGGTTGCATCCGTCCACCATGGCGGCCTCCTCCAGTTCCGACGGCACGCCCGCGAAGAATCCCTGCATCATGAGGGTGCAGAAGGGGATGTTCAGCACGGTGTAGACGATCATCAGGCTGTAGAGGGTGTTGAGCAGGCCGAGCATGCGGAAGATGATGAAGAGGGGGACGATGAGCACCACCACGGGCATCATCTGGGTCGCCAGGAAGACCAGGAGCGTGGCCTGGCGTCCCCGGAAGCGGTAGCGCGCGAGGGCGTAGCCTCCGAGGACGGACACCGTCAGCGTGCAGGCCGAAGCGAGGCTGGCGACCGTGAGGCTGTTGGAGAAGAACCGGGGGATGTCGGTCCGCAGGAAGGCCGCGGCGTAGTGTTCCAGCGTAGGCGCCGACGGGAAATACCGAAGGGGCCAGACGAAGAGATCCTTCTCGGGCGTCAGGGACGTGACCACCATCCAGTACACGGGAAAAACCGCGAAGAGAAAAAACGCGCATAGTCCGGCGCCTTGAAGCAGACGGCTTAATGGATGCTGCCGGATCATTTTCCCATCCTCATATCGACGCCTCGTCGCCATAGAAACGCGTAATCCGCAGGAACACCGCGGTAAAGACCAGGGAAACCACGGTCAGCGCGACGCCCAAAGCGGCCGAATACCCGAAATCCAGCCCAAGGAAGGCCTTCTGGAACACGTAGAGCGCCAGGGTGCGGGAAGCCCCGGCCGGACCTCCCCCGGTCATGACCCAGATCAGGTCCGCCCAGTTGAATATCCAGATCGCCCGAAGAAGTATCGTGATGACGATGGCCGGCTTCACCATGGGCGCGGTGACGCGCCAGAAGGACTGCCACGCCGTGGCGCCGTCCATGTCGGCCGCTTCGTACAGACTCGGAGGGATGGCCTGCAGCGCGGCGAAGAGCATGACGGCGAAAAAGGTGACGCCGAACCAGATATTGGCCAGCACGCAGGAGAGCAGGGCCGTCTCGCCGCGGGACAGGAACCCGACTTTCTGATCCAATAGCCCGGCCCGCATGAGCAGGTCGTTGACCAGCCCGAATTCTCCATTGAGCAGCCAGGCCCAGATGATGGCAATCAGGAAACCCGATACCGCCCAGGGCGCGAAGACGATGGCCTGGAAGAGTCCCCTGCCTCTGAACCGGGCGCTGTTGAGCAGCAGCGCCAGGCAGAAGCCGAGCAGGAACTGGAAGAACAGCGATACCACCACCCAGACCACGGAATTCCAGAGACTCCCCCAGAAGTACTCGTCGCCCAGCATATTCACATATTGGTCCAGGCCGACGAAGGGGGTGTTGAGGGGATCCATGAGCTGGTATTCCCGCAGAGAAAGCAGAAATACGGTGGCCATGGGGTAGAACAGGAATCCCGCGATGAGCAGGTAGGCGGGCGCCAGCAGCAGATAGGGTTCGGCTTTTTTCATGACGCGGCCAGGTTACGAGGCGGCCGGCGGCCGGGGCGTATCGGGACCGTGGCGTTCCACGTACCGCTGCTGGGCCCGGCCCAGGAAGTCCGCCAGCCGTTCCAGCGTTTCCCGCGGCGACTGCCTGCCGAGGAGCATCTTCTGCTGTTCTTCGGTGACCAGCACCTCGATGAATTCGCCCATTTCAGGCAGGTAGCTCGGATACCAGTTCTGCAGGAGTTTCGCATCGGTGGCCATGTCCATGAACGGCCGCAGGAAACCCTGGCCGAAATAGGGGTCGTCCATGCCCTGCTTCACCGTCGGCAGCACACTCGCGTCCTTGCTGTAGGCGATGAGCTGCTCCGGCGACATCACCCACTCGTAAAAAGCCAGCGCCCCGTCCGGGTTCTTCGCGCCGCTCGAAATCGAAAGGATCCAGATGTCGTTGGACGCCACGTGGGCCCGTGGACCGGCGGGCATGGGGGCGGTGACGAGGGTCGATTCGTCCATGCCGTGTTCCAGGCAGGTGCGCACCACTTCGGGGTCCTGCTCGATACACCCGCAGATCCCGGACCAGAACCCCTGCACCAATTCGTTGTAGCCCCAGTTCACCGAGTCCGCCGGCGCCAGTCCGTCCCGGTAGATGTCGTTCCAGAAGGCCAGTCCTTCCACGTGTGCCGGACTGCTTATGATGCAGTTGTGGTCCCCGTCGAACCATTCGTTCGTGCCGGAGAACTCCTCCAGGATGGGCCACCAGGTCCAGAAGCCCCCGCGGGCGCCGCGCAGGGCGTAGCCGTAACGGTTCCTGTCCCGGTCCGTGATCCGCTCCAGCAGCGCGCGCCACCCGGCCCGGGTCGCCGCGGGTTCCAGTCCCCGCTCCTCCAGCCACTGCCTGCGATAGAACATGGCCCGCGTCGTCAGCTCCAATGGCAGCCCGTAAACCCGGCCGTCCTCGATGGCCGTGCTGCTCTCGCACCGGAGCAGGGCCGTCCTCGTGAAGGCGCCGCGATGGGGCCACGAAGCGTACCAGGAAGTCAGGTCCTCGATGGCGCCCATGGCCCGGAACTCGGCCATCCACTGGCCCGTCGCCGTAATCACGTCGGGCGGGTTTCCGCCGGCGATCATGGTCAGCAACTTGGCGTGGCCCTGGTCCCACGGGACGGGGATCACTTCCACGCGCAAGTCATCCCGAACGGCCATGAAACGGTCTACCTGCCGCGCGAGGGCCTGATTCTTCACCTCGCCCATCGGGCTGAAGACCGTGACGGTCCGGCGGCCGTCCCCGCCGCCGCAGCCCAGCACGGCCGCGCCCGCGACAGCCGTGCCGCCGATCCGCAGCATATCGCGGCGGGTGATTCGCCTGGGTTTCATGACGGGTTTTGCCTCGTGAGGCATCGTATCGATCCAGTTTCGTTGTGCCATTGCGGCGGTCCGATGCTCAGAACCGCCGCGCAACGCCGGTGGCCGGGGCGCATGCATGTTCTTCGTCCCGTCATGCCAGGCAGTTTCCTGGCGCGCTACGCCGGCGGCCGGGGCGTATCCGGTCCGTGCCGGTCCACGTACTTTTGCTGCGCCCGGGTCAGGAAATCGGCCAGCCGGTCGAGGGCCTCCTGGGGAGACTGCCGCTTCAGCAGCATTTTCTGATGTTCCTCGGTTACCCGCACCTCGAGAAACTCGCCCATCTCCGGCAGGTAGTTGGGATACCAGTTCTGTATGATGGCCGGATCGCTCACCATCTCCACGAAGGACCGGTAGAGGCCCTGGCCGAAGGCGGGATCCTGCAAGTTCTCGGCGAAGGGCGGGATCATATTGACGTCCCGGCAGTATCGAAGCCGCTGTTCGGGCGCCATGAGCCAGTTGAGAAAAGTCCAGGCTTCGTCCTTGTGCCGGGAAGCCGAAGACATGGACGTATAACCCCCGTCGGAAAGGGCCACGCGGGCCCTGGGACCGGCGGGCATGACCGTGATGGCGAGGGTGTCTTCGTCCAGGCCGTGCTCCAGGCAGGTCCGGACCACCTCCGGGTCCTGCTCCATCGTGCCGCAGAGTCCCGACCAGAACCC
>JAJECR010000079.1 GCA_022821935.1 Candidatus Latescibacterota bacterium | reverse complement strand
GTAATGGGTCGCGTACAGCGGCACGAAGGCGTCTGCGACCAACCGCAGCGTAAGCATCAGGTATTCGGTGGTACTATGATGAAAGACGCTTCCCGCGTCCACCAGCGCGGGGACCAGGAATGCGCGGGATAGCGGGATCTTGAACCAGGCGACCTGGAGGTCCTCCGCCTTCCACGCCCGGATCGAATGGTCCAGGCGCTCCTCGAATCCATCCGGCGCGTCCGGCAGGTCTTCCGGGCCGACTTCCACGCCGTGGAAACGGTTGCGCTCCCCCTCGATCACCTTTGCCATACACTCCGGTCCTTTCACTCCAGCGGTCCTGCTGGATCCGGCTAGTTCAATACGGCCCGGCTCTCGGCCACGCTGGCCTCGAGCTGGTCCAACACGCCTTGCAGGCCGCGGATGGCACCGGACCAGAATCCGGGCTCCGTAAGCTCAAGCCCCACGGTTCGTCGTACCACGTTTTCCGCCGTATCGCTGCCGGTCAGCTTCAGGTACCGCTCGTATCTCGGCAGGAAATCCGGACCTTCCTGCTCGTATTGGGCGAAGAGACCCCGGCTGAGCAGGTAGCCGAAGGTATAGGGGAAATTGTAGAACGTGGTGCCCGTGATGTAGAAGTGGAGCTTAGACGCCCAGAAATAGGGGTCGCCGCCATCAGGGTCCAGCACGTCCCCCAGCACGCGGCGCTGCGTTTCGACCATCAGTTCCTTCAGCCGGCCCACGCCGACTTTACCAGCCGCCCGTTCTTCGTGGAAGGCCTTCTCGAATTCGAAGCGCACCGGGATGTCCAGCAGGTAGGTAGCGCCGTCGCTGGCCTCCAGGTTCAGCATAAGAGCCCTGGTCTCGGCGCTGATACCCGGCTCCTCCATCAACCCGCGCATGAGCAGCATCTCGCCGAAGGTGGAAGCGGATTCGGCCAGGGTCATGGGATAGGCCCGGTTCAGCGTGCGTTCCGTCCGCATCAGGTGGCCGTGGAAGGCGTGGCCCAACTCGTGAGCGAGCGTCAACACGTCGCCCATGTTGTCGTTGTAGGTCATGTAGACCCGGGACTCTTTCGTCAGGGGAGATCCCGTGCAGAAGGCGCCGGGACGCTTGCCGGGCCGGGGCGACCAGTCTATCCACTTCTTCTCATAAGCCTTGGCCGCGTAGTCCGCCAGGGCCGGATATCCGGCCGCAAAGGCCCGATGCACCAGGGTCCTGGCATCTTCCCAGGTTGGTTCGTCCTGGTTCTGCACCGTCAGGGGCGCCGAGAGATCGTACCACCCCAAAGTATCGCCACCCATGAGGCGTGCCTTGTACGCCAGGATGCTTCGGGCGACGTCGATTTCCGAAAACACCGCTTCGAACATGGCGTTCAGCGTTTCGCGCGAGATCGCCGCCTGGAAGAGGGCCCGGTCGAGATAATGGTCCATGCCGCGATGGCGGTACAGGGTCAGCCGCGTGCCGCTGATGGCGTTCAGCGCGGCCGCAGGCACGGTCTCGATGGACGCCCAGGCTTCGTTGCCCCCCTCGAAGGCGGTGCGGCGCACGCGGCGGTCGGGGTGTTCCATCAGGGCGCGTCGCTGTGACATGGGCACCTGTTCCCGCCGGCCGTCCGGATAGGCCATTTCAAAAGTCAGCTTGCCCGAAACCCGGTCGTATAGACGTCCCCAGGCCTCGATACCGTCTACGCCCAGGTCCGACGCCAGGTGCTCTTTCTCCGTTGTCATGGTGTGCCGGGACTGCTCCCGGATCCGCAAAATGCGGTGCCGGGCGTCCCGGAGGGCTGGACGGGAAGTGAAGGCGTCGAAAACTTCGTCGGAAGGGGACTTGAACCCTCGCTGCAGTTCCACGAGGACCTTGGACATCTGGGCGTCCAGCAGGCTCAATGCGCCTTCCTCGGCGGCGAAATCCTCGTTGTTCGCGTCCGCGGAGGTAATGCAGGAAACATAGGAGCCCAGGTGCCGCAACCTGGTAACGACGTCTTCAAAGGAGAGAACGATACGCTCCCACGCTTCCTGGTTATCGTGGTCCAGTGCCGCCATGGCCGAGGCTTCGGACAGCAAAGCGTCCAGGTCGGCCTGCAGGTCAACCTTGAAACGGCGCATCTCCGGACCGTCAAAAGCAGGGAAGTAAGAAGCTAGATCCCAATCCATGTATCTGAAACGCGTCCCTTCCTATCCTCTGCGCAGGACCTGGCCCGGGCGGTGCTCGGTGGGCTCGTGGTTCTCGATGACCGGAATGCCGTTGACGAATACATGGGGAATCCCGTCGGGAGGCTGTATCGGCGCTTCGAAGGTAGCCCGGTCGGCCACCGTCTGCGGATCGAAGACGACCACGTCCGCGGGTGCGCCGTCGCGCAGCACGCCCCGGTCTTTCAGCCGGTAGCGTTCCGCCGGAAAGCCGCTCATCTTGTAGACGGCTTCTTCCAGGGAAAGCAGCCCGCGCTTCCGCACGAACTTCCTGAGCATCTGGGCGAAACATCCCATGCCCCTCGGATGGGGATGGGCGCAGTCATAGACGCCGTCGCTGGCGACCATCATGAGGGGATGGGGCGCCGTCCGGTTCAGCACGGCGTCGATCTCTTCTTGCGGGACCGGCCAGAACATGATGAAAGCCTGGATGCCGTCCTCGTCGAGCACGAGGTCGTAGGCGAACTCCTCGTTGGACTTGTCGACGCTCCGCGCGGCCTCGCCCAGGGTCATCCCGGCGAATCTGCCGGATCGCGTATAGCCGATGTACTGGCGGTCCGCCAGATTCGTCGACTTCAGGTGTTCGAGGGCCTTTCGGCGCGTTTCCGGCTGGCGCATCCTTTCGAGGACTTCATCGGGACTGCCCGTCTGGACCCACATGGGCAGCTGCATCGTGATGTGGGTCATGCCGGCCGGGTAGAGGTATGATTCAAAGGTGATGTCCACCCCGTCCCGCATCGCCTGTTCCAGGATCGGTCCCGTCATGTCGTCGACGCGTTCATGGGATACGTGAACGGGTATGCCGCTGTCGCGGTTCAGGTCGATGATCTCCTGCCAGGCCCGGTCCCGCCCCAGGATCTGGTACCTCAAGTGGGCGGCGTACATCCCGTCGTACTCCAGAGCCACCTTGCACAGCGCCACCAGTTCCTCGAAGGGCGCGTTGGCGCTCGGCTGGTAGTCCAGTCCCAGGCAAAGGCACCCGGCGCCGGCTTCCATCCAGGCCCGGGTCTCCGCCTCCATGACTTTCAGCTGGTCTGGAGTGGGCGGTCCGGGATCCCAGCCCATGGCCTTGACGCGCACGGCGCAGTGCGGTACCTGGGGATACACGTTGGCGGGTGAGCGACCCGGAAAAAGATCCAGGTAGGACTCGATAGTGGGCCAGTCGACCGGTTCCAGGGGCTCGCCGTAGGCGAACTGCGTGTAGTGCCAGAGGGGCAGGGCCTCTTCAGGGGACAATCCCGC
>JAJECR010000284.1 GCA_022821935.1 Candidatus Latescibacterota bacterium | reverse complement strand
GCCTGAGGGCGGCGCAACCGACTGCCGTAAGCAGAACGAAGGACGCCATGACGGCGAGAGCTGCAATGCGATGGGTGCCGGGAAGAGACATGTCGTACCTCCGGAATTTGACGCCTTGTAAATCCTGATCAAACACGGTGGTTAAGGTTTTACTATTATCTGATGGCAGATTCGGTAACGCCAACTTTGTGTTCGTTGGCAGTCACTATGGTTAGACGCCGGGCTATCCGGGGCGGTTCCCGTTTCGACACAGGCCAAGCCTCAGGTCTGTCTCGGTCACCGAAGGCGGATCAGGCCGCAGGCTTATCCCTCCTTACACCGATCTTGCGCCCCGGCCTGAAGTACGCCTGCAGGGCGTCCAGGAAACTGCGGGCCGCCCTGGAAAGATACCGCCCCTTCAGATAGATCGCGCCCATTTTCTGGCGGGGCCGGTTTCGGAAGTCGCCGATCGTGACCTGCGCTAGCGTGCCGCTCTCCACTTCTTCCTGGATGGCAACGGAGGGGACGATGGACAGGCCGGCGTCGATACGCACGAAGTGCTTGATCACCTCGATCGAACTCAACTCCATGGCGACGTCGAGCTGCACCCGCGACTTCTCGCACAGGTCGTCGATGAGTCGCCGTGACGCGCAGTGCCGGTCGAGCAGGATGAGCGGATACTGCTCCATGTCCTTGAGGTGCACCGCCCTCCGCCCCGCGAGGGGATGGCCAGGCGGCGTGATCAGCACGTCGTGGCGGGAGAAGAGCGGGATCGTCTCGATCTCCCGGGGCAGGTAGGCCAGCGTGACAACGCCGAGATCGACTTCGCCGTCGACCACCGCCTGGATGGTCCGCAGCGACGTGGCGTTCTTTACGACGATGTCGATACCGGGGTAGCGGTCCTGGAAGGACTTGAGTATGGCCGGCAGGCGGTAGCAACCCGTGGTATCGGACGTGCAAAGCACGAGGCGGCCGGCTTCGAGACGGTCCAGGTCTTCCAGTTCCTGGACGGCTTCCTTCATCAGCCCTTCCATCTCGCCCACGTACTTGAGCAGCACCTTGCCCGCCTCGGTAAGCGCGAGATGACGGGTCGTCCGATGGAACAGCGGCTGGCCGATTTCGGCCTCGAGCTTGGCGACCTGAATGCTCACCGCCGACTGGGACCGGAAGAGGGTCTTCGCCGCCATGGAAAAGCTCCCGTGGCGGGCTACGGCGTGAAAGACGACGGCCTGGTCGTAGGACAGGTTCATTTATTGATCTTCTTAATGACGCATATTAAAATTATTAATTTGACTAATATATCAAACCCGGTATTATGTCAAGGCAAAATCGGCAGAATGATGTATATTGATTGACTCATATGGCGACTCGCCGATTGACACGAATCTGGAGCAGCACAGCGCAGCGCAACCACTGGATAACTGATGATCGCGGACCTGGAGCAGCGCAACCCTGGATAACCGTACCGGGAATCCGAAAGAGGAAATGGATCCTCGGCCGGTTTCCCACGGAGGACATACATGGCGCACATAGCCTCGACCGTATCGCACAGTCTCAAGGAATACCGCCTCTTGCCCCGGCTTACGCAGGCCGACGCAAACGCACAGCTCGTGTCGCTGGAGACGCGTCTCTGCCGGCAGGGCGACGGCTACCTGATGCTGCGCACGCCCTTTCTCAGCGCGGCCATGCAGGCGGTCACGAGCGTGGAACTGGCCATCGCCATGGCCCAGTTGGGGGGCATGGGCGTGTTCGCCGTGAGCCAGACCGTCGAGGAGCAGTGCGCCAAGATCGACGCGGTGAAGCGGTTCAAGGCCGGGTTCCAGACGGATATCGTCACCCTGTCGCCGGAGCAGTCCATCGGCGAAGTGATCGGCATCATGAACGATACAGGTTACCACACCTTTCCCGTGACGGATACCGGCGTCTTCCACGGCAAGCTGGTGGGCGTGATCACGGACAAGGACTTCGACGAGCGGTACGACCATGGGCAACGGGTCGCCGACCGCATGAAGACGGACGTGCAGACCGGTGCCGAGGAGGACGACCTGAAGACGGCCAATACCCGGATGATCGAGTACGGCCGGGGGTTTCTGCCCATGGTTTCTTCCGAGGGGACGCTGGTGTCGGTGGTGTTCAAGCGGGACCTCGACAAGCACATCCGCCATCCCCATTCCACGGAAGACGCGCAGAAGCGCCTGGTGGTCGGCGCCGCCGTATCGACCCATCCCGAGGACCGGGAACGGGTGGAGGCGCTGATTGAGCATCAGGCCGACGTGATCGTCATCGACGCATCCGACGGCCACACGGAATACCAGGGCGAGACCCTGAAATGGATCAAGGACCACTACGACATCCCGGTGATCGCGGGCAACGTGGTGACGCTGGAGGGATTCGACTACCTGGCCGGCTGCGGCGCGGACGCCGTCAAGATCGGCATGGGCATCGCATCGGGCTGCACGACGCAGATGGTGAAGGCCACCGGCCGCGGGCAGGCCACAGCCATCCAGGAAGTCGCCGCGGCCCGGGACGAGTGGACGCGGACCACGGGCGACTACCTTCCTCTCGTAGGAGATGGAAGCATACAGGGACCGGCGGACATGCTCATTGCCCTGTCGCTCGGGGCGGACACGCTCATGATGGGCAACCTCCTGGCGCGCTTCACCGAAAGCCACGGCGAACTGGTCCGCAACGCCAGCGGCGACCTGGTCAAGGAATACTGGATGGAAGGCAGCCGGAAGGCCTTCAACAACCGGCGCTACGCGCAACTCGCCAGCACCTTCTTCGAGGAAGGGATCGTCGGCCAGGTGCCCCACTCGGGATCGGTCTACGACAAGTTGCCCATCGTCATCCAGATGCTCAAGTCCGGCATGGCCACGGCGGGCTGTGGAAACATCGAGGCGCTGCACCGGGACGCCATCCTGGAGCTGCAGTCCGACGTATCCCTGGAAGACAGCGGCGTGCACGACATGTCCGCCATCCAGTCCATACAGGAATTCGGGATCACGTAATCCGCTACATCCTGGATCGGGGGTTCATGAAGACGGTCTTCTTTGATCTGTTCGAAACGCTGATCACAGAAAAAACAAGAAGCGCTTACCGGTCAAGAACACCAATTTACGTGAAACTACGTACCACTAGGGACCGGATGTCAAGGTGGTGGGTGGACTTCGGTGAACGCGTCATGACCGGTGGGTTTCCAGATAGCTTAACCAGGTTTTTGCACATCCGGGATGAGGTCGGCTCGCCGGTATCCGACCGTGAAATCGCCGAGATTGCCCGCGAGTACGAACTTTGGAAGAAACGCGTGCTATCGGAAGTCGATCCCGGGGTGTTCGAGATGCTGGGAAGGGTCAGGTCGCTCGGGCTGAACATCGGCATCATCAGCAACGCTATGCCCAATGAAGTGCTGGCGTGGAATTCCTGCCCGCTTCAGGATCACGTGGACGACGTGGTGTTCTCCTGTGATGTCGGGATGATGAAACCGGATCGAAGGATCTATGACCTCGCCTGCGGACGGATGGAAATCCGACCATCGGACGCGTACTTTGTCGGGGACGGAAATTTCGACGAACTGCGCGGGGCGGCCTCCACAGGCATGAAGGCGATTCAGGCGGCCTGGTACTTGCAGCAGGAAGTGGCATGGCCCTGGGACCATCCACTGCCCCGGGCGGAATCGATGGAAAACCTGCCGTCCATGTTAAACTAGAACGAGATGCTTATCCGGCGCATGGTGGTCGTCGGAGACGGGACTGTCTAGTCGTCCTGAAGTGACCCCGGTGCCGTGCACTCGAACAGTTCGGGTATATGTTCGGGTGTGACAAACGTAGTGAGTTCGTCGGAAAGCAAGGCGGTTTCGTCTGCCCGCAACCACTGGTAAGTGAAGAGGTAATCGGTGTCGCCGCCCTCTCCCGTGACCACGTGAGACCACCTGTCAGGCGTATGGCCCGGGGCGAGGAGCAGGAAATCGTGTCTTTCGACCTGGGACTGGATGAATTCCTTGTAGTAACGGTGAACACCCAATTTACGAAGCAGTTTCAAACGTCCCAGGCCTGACTCTTCAAAGAGTTCCCGATACATGGCTTCTTCGGGCGTTTCCCCCGGATCCAGGTTTCCGCCAGGGAAACGCAACGGCGGCGGGTTTTCAGTACGGTTGGCATAACCCGATAGAGCAAGGAGTCTGTATCCCCGGTTGTCCGGACGAAGCACGAGCGCAAAGGCTTTGTATCTCATTTGTTAAGTATGGGAACCAAGTCTGATTTGTGCATCGTTTGTACCACGGAGCAACGACCATCGGGGTTTAAAATAGTTGATTGGTTGGATAAGTCGACTAGAAACAACCTTGTTTAGCTTACTCGTTGACAACCCCAACCCCGTACCCGTTGTAAGTAATCCAACGGTAAAGCCAAAGCCGCCAATCTGACACGTGTATGGGGTGTTGACAATCTGTCGAAAAGTGCCAGCTTCCTGTCTCAACTCCGAACCGCACCATGACCATTCCCCAGCTCAAGCGCAAATTGCGTCAACTCAAGCAGACCGAGTGCCGCATCCGGTTCAGGACCCGTCCGCAGGAAGCGCACCAGACGCTGGTCTGGGACATGTTCTTCTCCACCCGGTCCGCGGACGACGCCGGGGTAGCGTATTCCCTGAACAAACTGGTGAATATGAACCACGAGGAGATCAAGAAGGTCTACGAAGCCTTCTTCTACCGCGTCTACTTCCAGTACTTCAAGGAGCACGGCCTGTCCATGGCCGACGCGTATGACCCCGGACTGCTTTCCCTCCTGGGCCTGCCGCCCTACGCGACGCTTCAGGACATCAAGCGGCGGTACCGGGAGCTGGCCCAGGTCCACCACCCGGACCACGGGGGCGACCACGACGCTTTCATCGAGGTCGTGGACGCCTATGAGCGGCTGACGGACAAGGGTCGCCCTTGATCTTCCCGCGGAATCCTTCCATATTCATCGTATCCGGTTCGAATCGCAGCGGCTTTCGGAACGAACACATGCGCGGTTTCCCGGTCAGGCCGCATGCGCGATTTCCCGGTCAGGCCGCATATGCGATTTCCCGGTCAAACGCGGCATATCTCCGTTGAAACCGATTTCATGAATCTCGCAGGAGTTCCATTATGAAACCCGTGCCATGTCCCGTCTTCTTCGTCGGTCTGCTGGTCCTCTTTCTCCTGCCCGGTCCCGTCTTCGGCCAGGGCAACGCCGACGCGCGGTACATCGTCGAGCATTATGAGAAATTGGAGCGTTACGTCCCCATGCGCGACGGGGCCAGGCTGTTCACTTCCATCTACGTGCCGAAGGACGATGCACGGAACTATCCCATCCTGCTGCAGCGCACGCCCTACAGTGTGGCACCCTACGGGGCGGCGTACAGGACGCGGATCGGCCCGTCCATGCTCTTTGCCCACGATGGGTACATCATCGTGTACCAGGACGTGCGTGGCCGCATGATGTCGGAAGGAGAATTCGAGGCGGTGCGTCCCCACAATCCGGACAAGGGGTCGGACGGCGATATCGACGAAAGCACCGATACCTACGATACGGTCGCCTGGTTGCTGGAAAACGTGCCGGGCCACAACGGCCGCGTGGGCGTATGGGGCATATCGGCACCGGGATTCTACGCCACCCACGCCCTGATCGACGCCCATCCCGCCGTGAAGATCGTGTCGCCCCAGGCGCCGGTTACCGACTGGTGGATCGGGGACGACCGTCACCACAATGGCGCGTTCCAGCTGCAAGCCAGCTTCAGCTTCCTGTCCTTCTACGGCGCGCCGCGTCCCGGGCCCACGACCCAGCGCGCCACGGGCTTTCGGGACTACGGCACGCCGGACGGCTACCAGTGGTACCTCGATCTCGGCCCCCTGTCGAACGTCAACGAGAAATACCTGCACGGGGAGAACAAGATCTGGAACGCCATGATGGAACATCCCGATTACGACGCGTTCTGGCAGG
>JAJECR010000193.1 GCA_022821935.1 Candidatus Latescibacterota bacterium | reverse complement strand
GGGCGACCCGTGTACAGTCGTCCCGGAACCGGTCGATCAGGTCCGTCAGTATATCGGGCGCGATCACCAGCGATGACCGGGACTGGATGATCTGGTCCTTCAGGACTTGGGCCTCGGTCGCGTCCTGGCCCAGTACGGCCGCGGCGCCGGCTCGCATGGATCCCAGGACGGACTCCCACCAGGCAATGCACGGCGGCAGCAGGATGAAAACCCGGTGGCCAGGACGCACGCCGTGGCGGTAGAGCACGTGGGCGACTTTCTCGGAACGGATCTTCAGGTCCAGAAAGGTCACGTCCGTGGCCGCGCCGCCGGTTTTTTGCCATCGCAGCGCAACCTTGCCCGGGTCCTCCGCGTGCCGGTCGACGATATCCACGGCGAAATTGGAAACGGATGCGATCATGGTATGTGGTATCCCGTCCTTGTGCTCGATCTGCGTCGCCTCGCGATTGATCTGCGTCCGCTCCGCGCTCGATCTGCGTCCGCCTCACGATTGATCCGGGCGCGGTTCAGTCCATCAGCAGACCGCCGTTAACGTCCAGGATTTCGCCGGTTATATGACGCGAACGATCCGACGCCAGGAACAGCGCCGCCTCGGCCACGTCCCGCGGTTCGCCCTTGCCTCCCAGGGGGATCGCGTCCACAAACGATTGGTCGTGGTGAGCGGTCAGGGCGGTGTCGATGATCCCGGGCGCAATGGCGTTGACCCGTACCCCGTGGGGCGCAAGCTCCCGCGCCAGCGACTTGGTCAGGCACTCGATTCCGGCCTTGGAAACCGAGTACGGCGCGCCGGACACCACGCCGCCGGTCTTTCCCGCCACCGAGGCCAGGTTGATGACCGCGCCGGCCTGCTGCGCTTTCATCGCAGGCAGCAGGGCTTTCGCCAACAGGAACGGGCCCTTGAGGTTAACGGCCATCACGCGGTCCCATTCCTCTTCCGTGCACTGTTCCACCGCCCGGAACACGGCCAGTCCCGCGTTGTTCACGAGGATATCCACGCGGCCGGAATCCTCAAGGACGCCATCGACGAGTTCCCTTATCTCGCCGCCAGACGAAACGTCGGTCCGAACCGCCCTTGCCGCACGGCCTTCCCGGCGCAGCATATCGGCCGTCTCCCCGGCCCGGGATTCATCGATATCCACGACGACGACCGAAGCGCCTTCTTCGGCGAAGATCCTGCATATTGCCCGGCCGATCCCCTGTCCGCCGCCGGTGACGATGGCCGTCTGGCCCTTTAGTATCATGCGAGCACCCTTTCCTCGAACAGCCTGGTGAATGCCTGTACATCCAGCGCGGTGCACACCCTGGCGTTTGGTTCGCCCCATCTCTGCGAACGAAGGTCGGCGACCGTCATCCCGGTGGTGAGATCGCCGGCGGTTTCCACATCCACCCGCGCCGGCACCGTGGTAACGAGGTCTTCCCTGACGGCGACAGCCACGGCAAGGGGATCGTGGAGGAAGCAGCCGTTGACGCCCCGGTTGCGCCGGTGAAACGCGACGTAACGGGCGGTACAGTCACGCACGAAAGTCGCCCTGGCGCCTCCCTCGCCGGCGTGGCGGTCGATCAATTCCGCATCCAGGAGCGCCTGCCTGGTCACATCGAGTGGAACGAAGACCAGGGGGATCCCGGCGTCGCAGACGATCTGCGCGGCGTGCGGATCGGCGTGGATGTTGAACTCCGCCACGGGGGACACGTTGCCTCCCGTCTCGAACGTACCGCCCATGATGATGATCTCCCGGAGACTCCGCATACGATCCGGATCCCTCATAACGGCCCGCGCGACATTGGTGAGCGGGCCCACGGCGACCAGGGTCAGTTCATCCGGGTTCTGTCCTGCGCGTTCTAGGATCAGGTCGACGGCGTGCACGGGACTGTCCCGCTGAACCGGGTCCGGGTATACGCGGGCGCCGCTCGCGTCCTTCATGCGCGTCACGTCGCCAAGTCCGTCGTCTCCGTGGATATCCCCGGCGAAGGCCAGTTCGCGGACCAGCGGACGGTCCTCCCCCCTGGCCACTTCCGGCGGCGACGGGGCATCGAGCACGTCCAGCGTGATGTGAATGTTGCGCATGCAGTGATCGAGGGGCGTATTGCCGCTGACCCCCGTGATGGCTTCGATGCGCAGTTCGGGAGACCGCATGGCCAGCAGAATGGCCAGGGCGTCGTCGACCCCCGTGTCGGTGTCCAGGATGACGCGTCCGGGCATGCGGGCTCCGTTCTGAACGGGTTCAGGGGCGTTACGGGTTTGCTGGTTCCCGCAGGATGGGATAGTAATCCGCGTTTTCGAGGACGTCATCCATCAGCGCCCACGCGACCAGGCCGTCGTCTGACCGGGGTTCCAGCAGGTAGAACACGAGCCTGCCCAGTTGCTGATCGACCGGCACGACCAGCGTGCCGGCTTCCAGCGTCCGGACCACGGGTTCGTACGCACCGGAAAGGGTACGCTCGTGTCTGCCCTGGAAGGGCCGATCAGCCACCTGCGTCGAATCTATCCTGAATTGCTCCAGCGCCATCTCGCGCGGGTTGGCGAGCTCCTCGAACCAGACGCCGTGGGCGCTGAGCCGCTCGACCACGGTGGCCAGGGTGGGCGGGACGAAATAAGTCCGCGGTGCGCGCACCGTCTCTGTCGCGGAAAATGTCCCGTACTCGTACATCGGCGTCGGATTCGTCACGTCCTCCCTGAGATACATGACCTCACCGGTGTACGGATTGTACACTTCCGCGACTTCGCCCAGCAGGATATCGACCGGCTCAGCCGACCGGGCAAACCTGGAACGAACCGCCATTTCCCGTCCAACGACCACTTCCGTGTCGATGGTCTCGAGGATCTGGCGGATCGAAGCCGCGTGCCGGTGGGCGTAGTGGATGTTCTCCTTCACGAACGCCAGGGTGGCCAGGATGCGTTCCTCAAAGGACGCGTAGGAATAGGCTTCGCTCAGGATGGCGATCCGGTTCCGGAGCCCCACGTAGTTGTTGTTGAACCGGGGCCTGTGATCGAAGGTATACCAGCCCGGTTCACGGGTCGATCCGGACCAGGGCACGTTGCCGTAATAGTAGAATTCCCATCCGTAGGTGTCCCGGATGACGTCGCGCACTTCGGGCAGCCACCGCCCTCGCATCAGGTCTGTGATCGGACCGGCGGTATTGGGGTTGAGCGGCGGCGAATAGGTCAGGTGGTAGCCGTGCACCGTCCCGTTGGTCGTGTGAAGATCAATGAGCACGTGGGGATCGTATTCGTTCATGAGACCGACGAGGGACCTCGCCTCGGGGGAATCCAGCTTCATGTGATCGCGGTTCAGGTCGAAACCCTGGGCGTTGGGCCGCTGGCCCATGCCGCCGACCGGTCCATGTTGGCGCGGGCGGTTGTACAGGCTGATCCGCTCGTTGCCGTCCGCGTTGTAGATGGGCGCCATGAGCAGGACCAGCGAATCCGCCCAGTCGGCGTACGCGCCGGAAGCCAGTTCCCGGGCCAGCATGAGCAGGGCTTCCTTGCCGCAGACCTCTCCCGCGTGGATGTTCGCCTGGACGAATACCCGCGTCTTGCCGGTCCGGGCGACTTCCTCGGCAGTCGCATCCCAGACGTCGCCGTAAACGAGCAAAGGCAGTTTCCGCCCTTCGGTCGTGTAACCGAACTCGGTCAGGTGGAGCCGGTTGTTCGCCAGCACGACGGCCCGAAGGAACGCCATGACCTCTTCGTACCGCGTGGTTTCTTCGAAATAGGAGAACTCGGCGCGGGTCTGGAGTTCGGAGACGTCGTAGTCCTGGGCGGCTACCGGGTTCATGGCCGCCGGGACCAGAGCCAGGGCGATGAGCAGTCTATACATGAGACGGTTCCGTACCCGCGAACGGGCTTATGGGCTTCCATGGGCCGGGAAAATCCGGCTCCAGTGCGTCGGTTCTATTGCGTAGGTTCCGATGTGGCTGTTCTGATGCGGCGTTGCCGATGTGCCTGTTCTGACTCGGCGGCGGGTCAGTGTACCTGGAAGAACTCGACCACTTCGCCGCTTGGACCTTTGAAGAATGCGATGGTCACGTCAAGACCCCCGAGATTCAGGTCTTTCGGTTCGACCGTCACTTCATATCCATGGGCCCGGACGTGTTCGATCGCGGTCCGCGTGTCCGTCGTGGCCAGCGCGATGTGCGTGACCGGGTCGTTGGGCGAGGGACCTCCCGGCGACGGGGTCTCGCCTGTGGGCTGGAACAACTCGACGTGACTGCCGTCCCCGGCGTCAAGGAGCATGATTCTCCGCTCCTCCGGTCCGAATTCCGCCACGGGCGTCATCCCGAGGACGTCCCGGTACAGCCGCAGCGACGCGTTCCAGTCTCTTGACTGTATGGCCACGTGATGCGTACCGCATCCGGGAATCGCCTGGTTTTTCGTTCCCACTGGCATGGGTGTAATCCCCCGTTGTCCTGTCTTCCGGTCTATTGCGTCTGACTGGATGATTTGAGCGCCCGGGCGCTGACGCCCAGTACGCCGAGAAACCCCTCCGAGTCCTTATGGTCGAAATCTCCCACTCCTTCCATGGAAGCCGTCGTCTCGGAATAGAGCGAATGGGGTACGTCGTCGGCCGACACGAAAGACACGTGGCCCTTGTACAGTTCGACCCGGATGGTCCCCGTGGCAAGCCGGTTGAACACGTCCACGGAAGACCGGAGTGCCTGGGTGGAAGGATCGTACCAGTAGCCCTGGTAGATCTGTTCCGCGATGGCCGCCGAGGCCTGGTCGAAGGTGCGCCGCGCGCGGCGGTCGAGAATGAGTTGGAGCAGGAATTCGTAGCACTGTCCGAGGAGCGTCATAGCCGGCGATTCGTAGACCCCCCTGCTCTTGATGCCCACGAACCTGTTCTCCACGGTGTGGATGCCGATCCCGACGCCGTTTCTGCCGCCGATCCGGTTGGCCGTTTCGATGGCCGAAAGCGGCGTGACCGGATCTTCGTTTATCCGGACGGGAACGCCCTGTTCGAATCGAACCACGAAAAGCTCGGGCGCATCGGGCGCTTCCCGGGGATGGACGCCCATGCCGGGCGTAATGAAACCGGCCGGGGTCTCTAGCGACTCCAGACGGCCGGCTTCATGGGTCAGCCCGAGGATATTC
The DNA here is from genome assembly GCA_022821935.1 of Candidatus Latescibacterota bacterium. GTDB lineage: Bacteria > JAAXHH01 > JAAXHH01 > JAAXHH01 > JAAXHH01 > JAAXHH01. The sequence continues at coordinate 5,873 of JAJECR010000193.1, read as the reverse complement.
GCATCCGTGGAATAGGGTTTTTCGTGGGAAGCCTGTATGGGCAACTGCCGGGCTTCGCAGAAGTCGATCATTTCTTTCCGGCCGGGGAAATCGTTCAAAAAAGCCTGGTCGCGCCAGGGGGCGTAGACCTCCACCGACGGGTCGATCATGTTGGCGACAAGCTGAAACCTGACCTGGTCGTTACCGCGGCCGGTCGCGCCGTGTGACAGTACGTCGATGCCGCGTTTTTCGAGCTCGGGCAGCAGGCTCCGCACGGTGATGTGCCGCGCAATACCGGTCGTGTTCCAGTAGCTTCCCTCGTACATGGCCTGGCACTGGATGACCTCGACGCCCGCCTGGGCCAGCTGTTCCCTGGCGTCCACGATTACGGCTTCCTTCGCGCCGCACCGCATCATGCGTTCCGCCACATAGTCGATGCGTTCTTCATCCGGCTGGCCGAGGTCGGCCGTGACGCAGACTACGTCGACGTCGTGATCGGCGAGCCAGCGCGTGACCGTACAACTGTCCAGGCCACCCGATACCGCCGCCCCGACGGTCCTGCCCTTCAGACTGCTCAGATCCATGATGTCGTAACTCCCTGAAATACCCGGTTGGCACGGAATGCGACCAAAACCTCGAAGTAATGTACACGCGGGCCAAAAGTCAAGGTAGTATTCGGGAATCCGGCCCCTCAGAGAGGGCTTTAAATCCTGTTCACGACGCCCACAATTCATTTGCCTTTCCGGGTGGCCGGTTCTATCTTCATGAGCGGGTTGAAACGCGTAATGAACCGGCGTTGCCGCGTCCGGCTTCCCAGACAACGATGCCTGTTCGACCCGTTACTTCAAGACTGTCGCCAGTGGGGAGATATCGCTTGGATCTCTTACGCGAGTTTCATGGTCCGAACGCCGGCTACGTGATCGCGTTGTACGAGCAGTACCTCGAGGACCCCGATTCCGTCGACGCCGCAACCCGTGAACTCTTCTCCCGGCACGTGCCTTCCCTCGACGGGGATCCCTCTGGCGGATCGACTGCCGATTTCCCCGCCTGTCCGGCCGACATCGACCAGATCGTCTTCATCGCAAATCTCGCCCAGAACGTCCGTGAATACGGACATCTCGGCGCCCACCTGGACCCCCTGGCCGACCCCAGGTATTTCCCCTATTCCGTTTTCGCGACCGAGGACGACGCCGCCCTGGGCGACCCGCTGACCGAACTGGAACTGCAGGCCCACGGCGTGACGGAAGAGGCGATGCGCCAGCTTCCATCTTCCCTGATCGGAGGTCCGGTGGGCGAGCAGTGCGGCAACGCGTCCGAGGCGCTCAGGAGACTCAAGCGCGTCTATTCGTCCACCACCGGTTACGACTACATGCATATCGAAGTCCCAGGAGAGCGGGAATGGCTGCAGGAAGCCGCGGAAACGGGACGGTTCAGGCCCCCGGAGGACAAAGAAAGCGCGCTGGCCATCCTGGACCGCCTGACGGAGGTGGAGGTCTTCGAGCAGTTTCTGCACCGGACCTTTCCCGGCAAGACCCGGTTCTCCATCGAAGGCCTGGACACGATGATCCTTATCCTGGACGAGGTGATCGGCGAGGCCGCGGAGAACAATACCTGCAACATCCTGATCGGCATGGCCCACCGGGGACGGCTCAACGTGCTGGCCCATATCCTGCACAAACCCTACGAACACATCCTGGCCGAATTCAGGGATCCCATCCAGCGGGTCAACAAGACCGGAAACGACACGGGCTGGACCGGCGACGTGAAGTATCACAGCGGCGCCCAGCGCAGATACCAGGACCAGCAGGGCGAGGAGGTGGACCTTCATATCCACCTCGCACCTAACCCGAGCCATCTGGAGGCGGTCAATCCGGTATTGGAGGGCATGGCCCGCGCCGCGGGGACGACCGTCAACCTGCCGGGGGACGTCCGGCCGCTGCCCGAGCGGAACCTGCCCATCCTGATCCACGGCGACGCGGCCTTCGCGGGCCAGGGCGTCGTGGCGGAAACCTTCACGCTGTACCGCGTCCCGGGGTTTCGAACGGGCGGTACGATTCACATTATCACAAACAACCAACTCGGATATACCACGCCGTCTGAGCAGTCCCGCAGTACCCTGTACGCCAGCGACATCGCGCGGGGATTCGAAATACCCATTATCCATGTCAACGCCGACGACCCGGCGGCCTGCGTGGAAGCCGCCCGGATCGCCTACGCCTACCGCGTCAAGTTCCGCAAGGACTTCCTGATCGATCTGATCGGGTACCGCCGGCACGGGCATAACGAAGGGGACGACCCCTCGCTTACCCAACCCAGCCTGTACCGCAGGATCCAGGCCCATCCCACGGTGCGACAGCTCTGGGCCGACCGGCTCGTGTCGCAGGGGAAGATCGAAGTCGGAAAGCCGGAGGAACTGGTAGCCGGCCGGATGAACGGCATGCAGACGATGCTGGACGAACTGAAACCGGAAGAAGTGCTCACGGAGCCCTACTACAAGCCGCCGAGATCGGGCACCGCGAAGCGCACACGCTCTTCCGTTTCCATGCGGCGTCTCAAGAACCTGAATAAGGCGCTCTGGACATTTCCCGATCACTTCACCCTGCATCCCAGGCTGAAACGGGTGATCGATCGCCGGCGGAAGGCGCTGAACGACGTGGACGCCCGGAAAATCGACTGGGCCCTGGCGGAGACCCTCGCCTTCGCCTCCATCATCGAGGACGGGGTCCCGGTCAGGCTGACGGGCCAGGACGTGGAGCGGGGGACCTTCAGCCAGCGGCACAACGTATTGCACGACTACGAGACCGACCTCGCCTGGACGCCGCTGCGCCGGCTGCCGCAGGCGAACGCCTCCTTCGAGACGCGAAACACACCGCTTACCGAGTACGCCGCCCTGGGATTCGAGTACGGGTACAGCATACAGGCGCCGGAGCGGTTCGTACTCTGGGAAGCCCAGTACGGAGATTTCGTGGACGGCGCCCAGATCATCATCGACGAATTCCTCGTTTCCGGCCGCGCCAAATGGGGCCAGACCTCGTCCCTGACCATGCTGCTGCCCCACGGGTTCGAGGGTCAGGGGCCGGACCATTCCAGTGGGCTGATGGAACGGTTCCTCTCCTTCGGCGCCGATTTCAACATCCGCATAGCCAACTGTACCACGGCGGCCCAGTATTTTCACCTGCTGCGGCGCCAGTCGAGGCTGCTGGAATCCGACCCGCTGCCCCTGATTATCATGACGCCCAAGAGCCTGCTTCGGCATCCGGACGTGGCTTCTTCGGCCCGTGAACTGGCCGAAGGCAAGTGGGAACCGATCATCGACGACCAAAGGGCGCTGGACGGCCCAAATAAGATTCGAAGACTGGTGTTCTGCAGCGGCAAGGTATATGTCGACCTGATGAACGACGAGCAATGGGAAGGCGCAACGCATGCCGCGGTCGTTCGTATTGAACAACTTTACCCGGTGGCGGTGGACCAGGTGGAAAAGATCATCGGCCGGTATCCCAACCTGGAGGAAGTCGTCTGGCTCCAGGAAGAACCGGAGAACATGGGCGCCTGGGACTACATACGCAAGGTGCTGGAATCCGCCCTGGGCGATCGCCACCCGCTTTTTCGCGTTTCCCGCCCGCCGAGTGCGAGTCCTTCCGAGGGTTCAACCTCCATTCACAACCGGAACCAGCAGAACCTGGTTAAAATGGCTCTTGCCATGGGGGCGTCGGGAAACATCGAGATGAATTGACAGATCCCGGCGCCTGACGCATCTTGTTCGATTCGGGCAGGCTGTCCGAAGACCAGAGCAGGCTGTCCGGCATTGTCCCTTCGGAGTGATCGGAAAGCCTGTATCGCGGATATCTCAGCAATGAAGCAATCCCGTAAGATGAAGCAAGAGCGGAAACTGATAATGAGTACCCGGAGAGCGTAAGATGGCCATCGACATCACCGTGCCGCAACTGGGTGAATCCATCGTGGAAGCCACTGTCGTCCAGTGGTTTAAAAAGGAAGGCGATGGGGTTACGGCGGGCGAGGCGCTCCTGGAACTGGAAACCGAGAAAGTCACGCTCGAGGTTAATGCCAATGACAGCGGCGTACTCGTCCGCATCGAACGCGCGGGGGGCGAGGACGTTCAGATTGGCGATCTGCTCGGGGTACTGGACGAAAACGCCGGGGCAGGGACGAAGGATGCCGGCGCGGAGGCCGCCGAGGCAGTGGATGAAGTGGAGGCCGTCGAGGCAGCGGATGAAGCTGAAGGGCCGGTGGACGATACGGACCGTGCGGCCGCGAGCGATGGCGGCGATGCGGCGGACGCGGCCAATGCAGTAGAAGGCGACCATGCGATAGAAGGCGACGATGCGGGCGACGCGGCCGATGCGGCTGATGTGGGTGGCGGTGAACAGTCCGATGCCATACCGGACGACCGGATAACGCCCGTGGCGCGTCGCATGGCGGACGAAGCCGGTATATCCCTTTCCGGTGTGGAGGGGACGGGGATGGGTGGAAGAATACGCCGGGAGGACGTGGAGCGGGCTGTAACCGAAAGAAAAGAAAAAGCGGTTGCCGAGGCGGCGGACCAGGACGCGGATGCCGGGGCATCCGGGAGACCGGTCCGGGAGGCCGTCGAACCCAAAACAGGCGCCCGGGAAGCCGCGCGGCCGGCCGGAAGCGCCGCCGGCCCCGCCGAAACGCCTCGAGACGACCGGGAGGAAATCGTACCCATGTCCCGGCGGCGGCGGACCATCGCCAGCCGGCTCGTGGAAGCGCAGCAGACCGCGGCGATGCTGACGACCTTCAACGAAATCGACATGAGCACGGTGATGACGGTACGCCGCAGGAACCGGGAGGCCTTCGAGGAGCGGCACGGCGTGCGGCTGGGATTCATGTCCTTCTTCGTGAAGGCCGTGATCGGGGCGCTCAGGGACTTTCCGGAACTCAATGCCGAAATCCGCGGGGATTCGATCGTCAGGAAGCACTACTACGACATCGGCATCGCGGTGGGCGCCGAAGATGGACTCGTGGTGCCGGTACTGCGGGACGCGGACCGGATGTCGTTCGCCGAGATCGAAAGCGGCATACGCCAGTACGCGGCGAGGGCCGGCGAAGGTACGCTGTCGCTGGAGGACCTGCGCGGAGGCACATTTACGATTACGAACGGCGGGGTTTTCGGTTCGATGCTGAGCACACCCATCCTGAACCCGCCGCAGGTGGGCATCCTCGGACTGCATCGCATCGACGACCGGCCTGTGGCCGTCGATGGGGAGGTCGTGATCCGGCCCATGATGTACGTCGCGCTGAGCTACGATCACCGGATCATTGACGGCAGGGAAGCCGTGCAGTTCCTGGGAAAGGTAAAGTCCCTGATCGAGGTGCCCGCGGCTTTACTGCTTGAAGTGTAATCACAGGCGTAGGTTTTACCTGGTTCTCTGGAGGAGTCAGATGGAATGGTGGATCTGGATCATCGGCGGCGTGTTGCTATGTCTGGCCGAGATGGCCACGCCCGGCGCCTTCTACCTGTTGTTCTTCGGTGTCGCCGCGCTCGTGGTCGGCGTGCTGGCCTGGGCGGGCCTGGTGGAAACGACCTGGGTACAATTCCTGCTCTTCTCCGTCTTTTCAATCGCCTCGCTGGTCCTGTTCCGGCGGACGCTCACGGAGAGACTGAACCCCGAGGAACCCGCCGAGAAGATCCACACCCTGGAGGGCGAGTCCGGAACGGCCCTCGAGGACATCCCGGCCGAAGGTACGGGCAAGGTCGAGGTGCGGGGCACGGCCTGGAACGCCGTGAACAAGGGCGCATCGCCAATCGAACAGGGACAGGCCTGCGCGGTCGAACGCGTAGAAGGTGTTTCACTCTGGGTAAAAGGCGCGTGAAACTGACCCGGACGGCGAGGGGAACTGCATGTGACCCC
>JAJECR010000200.1 GCA_022821935.1 Candidatus Latescibacterota bacterium | reverse complement strand
CTCTACGGTGGCCACGGTGGACAGCCCGAACCGGTCCGCCATCTCCCGGAGACGGATCTCCCGCAGGGCTTCCTCCGCCCGGAGGTGCCGGGCCAGAACCACGTACAGGCGGTCTTTGAAGGCAGTGCGGAGTTGTTCCAGGACGGTTCCGGAACCGGGGGAGGCGGGGGAGCCGGACACACGGGCTCGGTCGGACGCCGCGGCACGATCTCCATATGCTGTCGACCCTGTCGTCCCGGAGCCGGGGGAGGCGGGGCCGCCGATCCACAGGGCGATCAGGCCGGGGCTGTGGCGGCACACCTCCTGCCAACTTACCCTGCAGTTCCCCTTGGAGGCGCGCAGGTGGCCGGTGGTCAGCAGCCGGCAGAGCCGGGCATAGCCTTCCCGGTTCTGCGCCAGCAGCAGGACCTCCGAACCGTCCTGGAGGCTGACCTGCGATCCCACGATCAGGTGGACGTCCAGTTCCCGGGCGCGGACGTGCGCCCGGACGATGCCGTACACCCCGTTGCGGTCGGTAAGGGCCAGGGACCGAATGCCCAGGCGCCGGCAGGCTTCCACCAGTTCCTCGGGGTGGCTGGCCCCTTCCAGGAAGGAGTAGTTGCTCTTGCACCAGAGGGGCGCGTAGGACGGATCCGGAGACACGGGGCCGAGCGGGGCTGCCGGACGCGACCCGCTTGCTGTTTGCTCGGAATTCATGATGATCTCAGCGGCCGGCCATCATTCGACCCGTCCCTGCACGTACCAGCGGGCTCTCCGGTGGTCGTAATAGACCCAGAGGGTTTCTCCCCGGCCGGTGTCGATAAAGCGGTAGTCCCTCCGGACCTCCCGGGTCCACCATCCGCCGCTGACCAGGTGTTCCGGGGGTGGACCCGGGGCCGGTGGCGACGGCCAGTTCACGGGCAGGCCTTCCAGGACGCGGGGACTGGCATGGGCGCGCCGCACCAGGGAGCGCACCGCGACCGGCCGGGGGCTGGCCCCGGTGAGCTTGCCGAAGGGATGCCACGCGAAACGGGCCTCCGGAAGGTGTCCCGACTCCAGCCGGGCCGTGAGCACCGAATCGGGTCCGAATTCGGCCCGGACCCGCGCCAGGGCGCGCATGGCCGACCCGGTATCGCGGTTCGGGTTCTCCTGCAACAGGTTCAGCTTGTCGGCGGTGACGCCTACCCCCTCCACCTCAAGAGACAACTCCACCGGGGGGAAGGGGAAGGAGACCGTTTCCAGGTGCAGGCCGGCCAGTTCCAGCAGTACCGATGCAGCCAGCGTCGGCTCTGCCGCCTGGATGCGACAACGGCGCCGCGCCCCGTCCTCCTGGCGGAATTCCAGCCGGAGCGCCGCGACCGCCTGGCATCTTCCGGCGACGGCCTTCAGCAGGGACGCCAGGAGCTGAGATACCCGGAACAGCAGGCTCCGGGCGTCAGATTCGTTTTCGTCCAGTTCCATCCGGGCGCGAAGGGGTTCGGGAAGCGTCCGGGGCTGGAGAGGCAGCGGCCGTTCACCCTCCGCAAAGCGGTAGAGTTCCCTGGCCTGCTCGCCGAGATGCCGTGCGATACGCTCCCCGGGAAGCGCCAGGAAGTCCCCCACGGTATACACGGCCAGCTTGTCCAGGCGTTCCCGAAGCTTAGGATCGAGCTGCAGATCAAGCAGCCGCACCTCGCGGCTTTCGGCCTCCTCGATTTCCACGGAGGGGAGTACGGTCACCGCGTCCTTCGCCCTGGCGATGGCATACGTGCCGAAACGGCCAAAGCCGACCGCGATGCTCGCCGAGAGTTCCAGCCGGGAAAGGCAGGCGTGCATCTGTCCAGCCCAGTCTTCGAGCGACCCGTAGAGCCAGCCCAGTCCGCCCGCGTCCACCCAGAAGACGCCCGGCTCGTCCCCGCACGGCTCCACCCGGGGACTGAAGCGGTCCAGTTCCCCGTGGACCTGCCGGACCGCGGCCCGGAGTTCCTCCTCCGAAACCGTCCCGGCGCACAGGTGGCGGTCCAGGGAAAGGGCCGCGGCGTACCGCAGGCCCGACCGGATCCCGTTCCGGACGGCCACGGCGTTGAGCCACAGAACGGGGCTCAGGGGCTTTTCTTCTTCCACCACCGCCACCGGCCTTTCCCGCCACTCCGGATGGCTCCTCAGCAGGAGCTGCAGCGGCAGCGCCCGGATGTTAATGCAGGCCGTCCGGCCCCCGGCAGATTTCGGTGTGGCGCCAGCCCGGTCCATGACGTCTGTCCTTCAGTACTTCGATTTCGTATTGAAAACGGTCGACCGCTAGGCGGCGGCATGAGGTATGGCCCCTCAGGGAAACCATCGGTCCCATCGAAGGCGCCTCCCGGGACTTGGCGGTCAGGCACAGGAGGGCGGCATGGTGGTCCCGTGCCTGCCGGGCCAGGCGCACCTGCAGCGGAACGGGGATCCTGGAATCGGCGTGCAGATCCATCACGACCAGGCCGAAGCCGCCCGACCGCAGGACCCGGTCCGCCGCGCGCGCCACGGCGCCGACGCCCGGGACGCGGATGACCACCAGGGCGTCCAGGTCCACGCCGCTCTCCACCGCGTCCGGCGCGAAGAAAGTGTCCGGCGTCGCCGTGATCCAGGCCGCCGGCTCGCCCTCGAGCTGCGCGTCCAGCACCAATCGGAAGGCGGCGGTCAACAGGGCGGTCCCGGGGACAGACGAGAGTTCGCAAAGGCGTCCGGCCAGTTGCACCCGCGACCAGCGCGGCTGTTCTTTCCGGTCTCCCTCGGGCATCCGCGTGAAGTAGGGTTCGAGATCCTGCAGATCCCGGTCCGGCATATCCCGGTCCTGCGGATCCCGGTCCTGCGGGGCGGACATGGCTTCTCCTTCGGTTGTCCCGATGATGCTGCCTGATGTTTCTTGCTCGCCGCGTCTATCCGGTGCTCCTTAGCCGGCGTGAGCTTAGTCAACGCTCCGTCGCACCTCGATGACCTTGCCCAGGAGCGAAAACGGTGCCCCATCCTCACGGGGAATGATCGGACTGAAAGCGTCGTTCTCCGGATGCAGCTCGACGCGGCCGTCCCGCTCACGGTACCGTTTCACCGTGGCCTCATCGCCCACCAGGGCCACCACGATATCTCCCGGGCTGGCCGTCGGCTGCCGGCGCACGATCACCATGTCCCCCGGCAGGATACCGGCGTAAAGCATGCTCTCCCCCTCCACGGTCAGCGCGAAGAGTTCGCCGTCCTCGAAGCGCGTCTGCGCCATGATGTACTCCGGCGGGTTCTCCATGGCCTCGGTCAACTCGCCCGCCTGGACACGCCCCAGCATGGGGACCAGCTGGGGCGGACTGGCCTTGCCGAACTCCGGCAGACGGTAGCCCCTGGACCTGCCGCCCACCTTGGCGAGCTTCCCCTCGAGCACCAGCTTCTCCAGGTGCTGCCGGGCCGACTGGACCGCCCGGAACCCGAAGGCGCGCTGCACTTCGCGGGTCGTGGGCGAGGTCCCGTTCATGATCCGGTCCCGCACGAAACCGTAGATCTTCTCTCTGGTCTCTCCAGGCGATGTGTAGGCCATGATGACCTCCAAACGATTCTGCGCGTTAAACAATCAGCACGCCAAAACGTGTCGAGGCGCGTCAAAACGAGCATCTGTAAACCCATAAAACAGACATTTGTCTGTAATGTCAAGTGTTTTTAGAATTAAAGCGGGATGGGTGTAACGAAGCCCTCTTATCGGATCCAATTTATCCAAAATAATACTTGATTATTGACACAATTTACGTTAATTAATTCAATATTATGACAAATCCATACATTCCTCAAGCGCAACTCGTCAGGCTCACTCAACTGGTTACACCGGGTAAAGCCATTGTGGTTTACGGTCCCAGAAGAGTAGGCAAGACCACGCTGATCAAGCGTTACATACGGGAACACGACCCCGACGCCCTGCTCGTGACGGGGGAGGATATCGTGGTCCGGGAATACCTCGAGAGTCAATCCCAGGCCAAATTGACGTCCTTCGTCGGCAGGCGGCGTACACTGATAATCGACGAAGCACAGCATATCCGGGAAATCGGACTGAATCTCAAGCTGCTGGCCGATCATGTAGAGGGGCTTCGGATCATCGCCACAGGTTCTTCTTCCTTCGACCTGGCCAGGCAAACCGGCGAGCCGCTGACCGGCCGCAAGTATACCCTGCTGCTTCTGCCTCTCGCCCAACTGGAAATCCAGGAAAGGGAATCCGCGCACCAGACCAGGGGCCATCTCGAACAAAGGCTGATCTACGGATCGTATCCCGAAGTCGTCCTCATGGACTCGAACGAAGACCGGCAACTTTACATTAAGGAATTGATCGCTTCCTATCTCTTCAAAGACATACTTGAGCTGGAGGGCATACGCCATGCGGACAAGCTGACCAGGCTGCTGCAACTACTCGCCTTCCAGATCGGGCACGAGATATCGACTTCCGAACTGGGCACCCAACTCGGCATGAGCGCGAACACCGTGGATCGCTACCTCGACCTGCTCGAAAAATCCTATATTCTGTACAGCCGCCGTGGCTTCAGCCGCAACCTGCGAAAGGAAATAACCAAGAGCCAGCGCTACTACTTCTACGACAACGGCATCAGGAACGGACTGATCAACAACTTCAATCCACTGGCGATGCGTGGCGACGCGGGATCACTGTGGGAAAACTACGTCCTGGTTGAGCGGATGAAGTACAACCTGTACAACGGCCGCTTGACGGAGAGCTACTTCTGGCGTACATACGACCGCCAGGAGATCGATCTGGTCGAGGAATGGGGAGGGCGATTGCTCGCGACGGAAATGAAATGGTCTCCCGAATCCAACCGGGCGCCCGGCGCCTGGCACAGGGCTTATCCCGACAGTACGTTCCAGGTTGTCCATCCGGAAAACTATCTGGGTTTTGTATCTGATACAGCCGTTACCGGTTCGTGATCGACCGGGAAATTAACAGTTTTAGCGATAAAATACATAGTTTCCAATGAGTTGTAAGTTGTTGCCCGTCACGCCAGGAAGTTGACACCTCTTAAACAGTTTTTTGTACAATAGCCTTGTTAAATAGTCTGTACTATAGCCTATACATAGCCGAATATGCGTGAAGTGGCGGGACTCAGGCACCATCCAATAGTAATGTTTGAGGGTATGTAAATCCCCAAACTGGCCTTCGACGACATGAACATGTTACACTACTATCTGAAAACCGCGTTTCGCAGTCTGCGCAAGCGTATCAGCTACACGCTGATCAACGTCGCGGGCCTGGCCATCGGGATGGCTGGCTGCCTGTTGCTACTCTTGCACGTAAAAGAAGAAATCGGCTTTGATCGTTACCATGCCCATGCGGACAGGATCTACCGGGTCGTGTTTGGGACTAACGGCCAGGTCGCCGCGGCCATGGGACCCGCTTTGCAAAGGGAGTTTCCGGAAGTGGTCGATTCGGTTCGGCTGCTCCCGCCCGCGGGACAATGGATGATGCGTGCCGGGGACAAGGTCAACTACGAGCGTAGCGTCTACTGGGCCGATGAATCGTTGTTCGATGTCTTTTCGTACCGATTTGTAAGCGGCGGCGGCAATTCCGCGCTCAGCGCACCCTATTCAGTCGTGATCACCGAAAGCGTCGCGGAGAAATACTTCGAAGAGGCCAATCCTGTCGGCCGGATCATAAGGGCCGATGATTTATTCGATCTCACAGTAACCGGAGTGATTCAGGATGCGCCCGCCAACACGCACATCAGAGGAGATTTCTTCATCTCGATGATCACAAGGACGGAACAGTACTATGGCGATCCGTTAACGCGCTGGACGGACCGCCGGTACTTTACCTATCTCCTGTTAACGGAAGACGCCGTGGCAACGGACCTGGAACAAAAGCTGCCCGGTTTTCTCGACAAGCATGTCCAGCCTTCGCTCAGACCCGAGCGCAGTCCTTTTCTTCAACCCCTGTTGGAAATCCATACTTCATCAAGTCTGGATACTGAACTTTCGCCAAACACCAACAGTGCTACGCTTTTCATACTGACATCGGTGGCCTGCTTTCTGATTCTCGTCGCCTGTTTTAATTACATCATACTGGCTACTGCCCTGTCGGCGAACAGGTTGCATGAATTCAGGGTGAGATTCCTGGTTGGCGCCCATCGACACCACCTGGTCAGGCAATACCTGTGTGAATCGACTGTCGTTGCCTCATGCGCGTTCCTGCTTGCGATTGGCCTGGCCTATCTTTCCCTGCCTACTTTCAATGCGTGGCTGGGAAAGTCATACGCCATTTCGAGCATCGGCTGGTCCTGGGGATGGATCGCCGTGATCTGCGCAATGGTACTTTTGGCCGTACTATCGGGCGCCTATCCTGCCCATCTGTTTCTGAAAATGAAGGCGCTGGTCATCTACGGCGGGCATTCCAGATTAGACGGCGGACGGTATGCGGCCAGAAAGGGCCTGGTGACCCTTCAGTTCATGGTCACGGTTACGATAATCGCCGCCTCGGCCACGGTATATCAGCAACTATCGTATTTGAAATCGAAACCATTGGGATTCACGGAAGATCCTGTCGTCGTCATCACGGCGACGTTTGAAGAGATACTCAAAGACTACGACGTTTTCAAAGACGCGCTGCTTCAGAGTCCGGGCATCGCGGGCGTAGCCGTTTCCTTTACGATCCCCGGGAATGTGGGCGGCCGCGGCATTCTCCGAACGTTCAAGGTTCGATCGGGCAATAGTCCAGTCGCCGGGCACTTCGAAATCCCGATGCTTTTCGCGGACATGGACCTGTTCGAAACCCTGGGATTGGAGGTGCTGACCGGCCAACTTTACGCGGCAAAACCCGGAAACGGGATCATAGTGAACGAAGCCGCCGCCAGGCGACTCGGATGGGAAAGGCCCGAGACGGCAATAGATCAACCGATCAACATGGACACGCCATGGTACAATGGCGTTTTCCAGGTAGTCGGCGTCGTAAAGGACTTTCACATGAGATCGCTCCATCATCCCATTGAACCCCTGTTGATAGCCCAGGGAACGGGAGGATACATCTCGGTTCGGCTTCATCCGGATCACATGGCTTCGGCGCTGCGGGACGTCGAACAAGCCTGGGGAACGCTGTATCCCGGTTTTCCGCTGCTCTACACGTTTCTGGATGACCTCTTTGACGAGCAGTACAAGTCCGAGGAAACGGTCGGGTCGATGTTGATCGTGTTTTCGTTGATCCTGCTGCTCATTGCCTGCCTCGGACTTGTGGGGCTGGTGGCGTTTACTACGAAAAACAGGGCCCATGAGATCGGCATACGCAAGGTACTCGGGGGGACGCTCGCCCATACCGTGTCGCTACTGGCCAGAGAATATCTGGTCATGGTACTCACGGCGATTCTGGCGGCTACGCCAATTGCGTACCTGATCATGACCTACTGGCTGCAGAACTTCGCATACCGAACGGATCTGGACTTCAAACCGTTTGTATTCGCG
>JAJECR010000397.1 GCA_022821935.1 Candidatus Latescibacterota bacterium | reverse complement strand
ACTGCCGCAGACGCCGTAGAGCGCCTTGCGTCCGGTCACCGGGTGGTGCTTGACCAGGGGATGGTAGACGTTCTCGACCCGGTCCTTCTGATCGAGGGTCAGTTTTTCCGCCGAAGTCGTGGACTCTTCGTTCATGTCCGCCCGGTTGCCGTAGTGATGCAGGACGGTCAGATCATCGATGGTGTCTTTCATCTTCGCAGGCAGGTCGTCGTAGGCGGCCATCTGGTCGGCGAAGTAGGTCGGGCAACCGCCTTCCGGCCACTGCCGGCCGTACACCACGGTGGAGCTGTTAGGCGGATCCTGGTAGGCCACGTCCGTGTGCCAGAAGGCCGCGCCTTCGTAAACGCCGATGGGGCGCCCGTCTTCGAAGATGTTGGAAAGATTGAGTATGGCCGCGTGGTTTTCGTGACGCAGGTGATCCAGGAAATGGGGTTTCTGCCTGCCGAATTCCCTGGTGAACGCGTCGTAGCGATCGAAGGTCATTTCCTGGCCGGGGATCACGATCAGTCCATGGGTATGAAACACCTGGAGGATCTCCCGCATGACGGCCGGTTCCAGCGGCTCGGACAGGTCGACTCCGGTAATCTCCATACCGAATCCGGGCAGGGGTTTCGTGGAAATACGCATGCCGGTCATCTCCCGTTCTTCATGGCGCTCATCTTCATTAGTCTAACCTACGTCACGCCACCCCACGCCGGCGGGCTTGACTACGCCCGACTACGTCCAACCACACCAGACTATACCGGTGCGCCATAGGGACTGTCTTTGAACACCGTCCTGAGGTCTCGCGCCCATCCCGCGTCGGGCAGGAATCGGACGCAGTCGTTCCATCCCGATTCGAGGGCTGCCCGGAACAGCGGCTCCGCGGATGACCGCGGCCAGGTGCCGATCAGACGGAACAACGCGGGCGAATAGGCCGTGGGTCTATACAAATTGGTCGATTCCGGCCGCATCATACAGTGGACAGCCGCCGCGTAAAGCCGTTCATCGTAACGCGCCAGCAGTTCGTCTACCGGGGTCCCTTGATCGGGAGCTGGTTCGTTCTCCGTTTCGTACAGCAACCGCAACAGGGGCAGCATGGCGCCATCGGGGAGCGATTCGGCCGCACATGAGAACAGGGAGGCATAGGCGGCGTCATGGACATATTCCGCTCCCAGGTTGCCAAGGTGGCCGTACCGGTCGTCGACATCCGGCGGCGTGCCGGAGGAAACCGGTGCCAGGGTCCTTTCCGCGGGCAGGTCCGTACCGGTGTCCGATGGGAAAATCCCCCGGTAGGCCGAAAGGGTGATCCGCTTGACCTCGTACGCGTACATGTCGGGGTGGGTGTCCTGGACACGGTCCGCCGCGAACAGCAGCCAACCGGGGGCGTGAACGGCCTCTTCCCGGAACAGCCCGGCTCGAATAGTCTCCGGGGCTTCGTCGGCCAGGGAACGCAGTTCGGCGGGATCCAGGGGAAGTCCCTCGACAGCCCGGTGCGCCACATCGAACAGCACCGCCGCCTTTCGCAGTTCATCCTCCTCTTCCAGCCGCAGCGTGGATCTCATGATTCTGTCGGCGGCCCTGCCGAGCCTGCCCAGCGGTTCGACCACCTCCCAGCTGCCCTGGATTTCCGACCGTCCCCGACCGACCCATCCGCCCCGGTTGAACCAGTTCGCGATCGATCGCACGACCAGGATGGCGACCACGACGAAAAGGGCGACGAGGAGAAGGCGCTGAAACATGATGTCCTAACGGGCAAGACCCAGCATGTCAACGACGATGCCACAGTAGGCCCGTGCGACGCGGAGGGTGGATTCGATGCTGACATATTCGTTGGCCTGGCATGTGTTCCCCCCTTCGGGACCGTACACCAGCGTCGGGATGCCTCCGGTCACGGCAAAGTGATTCGTGTCCGCCACGCTCCGGGCCAGGGCGTAGCGCACCGGCCCGCCAAGCTGCTCCTCGACCCGCTTCCTGGTGGACTGGACGAACTTGGACGTGCGATCCACGATATAAGGCGCCGGGGCGGGCGTGGGCCGGTCGTCCCACGTGACGCGCCACTGCGATTTGATCGACAGGGACCGGACCAGGGCCTCGATATCCCGGACGGCCTGATCGATCGACTGTCCGGGCAGAATGTGCCTGTCGAGGACAATCTGCGCGTGTTCCGGCACGAGGATGATGTTCCTGCCCCCGCTGATTTCGATTACGCAGATCGTGCCACCCAGGTCGAATTCCTCGTTCCAACCCAGTTCGATCCGATCCAGCGCCGTAACGATCTTCGCGGCGTCATGGACCGCGTTGACGCCCTCCCCCGTGTACGCGGCGTGGGCCGTCCTGCCCGCCAGGTCGATCTTGATAACGTGCCGCCCCCGCGAACCGATACGCAGGCGTCCCGGCGGCGTGGGTTCGGGTATGAGGCAGCCTTCGCATCCCTTGAGCAGGCCGCTGTCGATTAGCGCATGGGCACCCCGAGACCAGTTCTCCTCGTCCGTCGTGGCGGAGACGATCAGGTCGCCGGCCAGTTCCACGCCGGACCGGACAATGGCCTCCACCGCGGCGAGCACGGCCGCGGCCCCGGCCTTCATGTCGTGGGCGCCGAGCCCGTACACGCATCCATCTTTCACCACGGGCGACCACGGGTCCGTCTCCCACCCATCGCACGCATCGAAGGTGTCCTGGTGAAAATTCAGCATGAACGCGCGGCCGTTTCCGCGGCCGGGAATCCGTACGGCCAGGCTGTCGCCCGAATCCTCCACCGGGACCCGGCGCACGTCGGAAAGACCGATGCCCTCGAAATGTCCGTGGAGCATGTCGCCCAGGGCCTGTTCGCTGCCCGTGACCGACGGAATGGAAACCAGGCCTGAAATGAGTTCAGTGATACGCCCGGCGGTAATGGACGTGGAAATGGAGTCTGGGGTCATGGGTCCGGCGGTTGTTTCGCGTGGTCTGAGGCCGTTTCCATCGGTCTTTCGCTCCTTTTCATGATACAACGTAAAGCCATGGCAGACAAGAGAATTATCTTGACATGCGGGGTCGTAAACGTTAGTTATAGCAAGCTTTCAGGGCAGTTGGGATCCATTCATTTTTCCGGAGTAAGACATGGCATCAGAGATCTACGACGTGGCAGTGGTCGGCGGCGGGCCCGGCGGGTATGTTTCGGCGATACGCGCCGCCCAGCTCGGCTTGAAATCGGTGGTGATCGAGAAAGACAAACCTGGCGGCGTATGTCTGAACTGGGGCTGCATTCCCACCAAGGCGCTGCTCAAGAACGCCGAACTCGTCCTTACCATGCGTCACGGCGAAGACTACGGCATCTCCTGCGACAACCTCCAGTTCGACATGGGCAAGGCCGTGCAACGAAGCCGCAAGGCAGCCAACACGCTCGCCGGCGGCATAAAGTTCCTCCTCAAAAAGAACAAAGTGGATCTCGTCAGCGGCCACGGCCGCCTGGCTTCCGCCACTTCCGTCGACGTCACGAATGACAAGGGCGAAACGCAGACCATAAACGCCCGTTCGATTATTCTCGCGACGGGTTCCCGCTCCAAGGCCATTCCGGCCGTTCCGGTGGACGGTGAGCGGATCATCACAAGCACCGAAGCCATGCTGATTGAGGAACCGCCCCAATCGATGACCATCATCGGCGGCGGCGCGATCGGCGTCGAGTTCGCCTACTATTACGCCGCCTACGGGACCGAGGTCACCATCGTCGAGATGCTGCCTCACCTGCTGCCCGTGGAAGACGAGGAAATCAGCGAAACGCTGGAAAAGAGCTTCGCGAAACTGGGCATCGGGATCAAGACCGGAGCGCGCGTCGAATCGGCCGAATCGAGTCCGGACGGCACCTCTGTGACCGTAACCGTCGACGGGCAGGAAGAGACGCTGAATGCCGATGTCACGCTCCTGGCCATCGGACGCGACGCGAATATCGAAGATATCGGCCTGGAAGCACTCGGCGTGGAGACCGACCGGGGCTTCATCAAGGTGGACGAACAGTGCCGGACCACGGTGTCCGGCGTCTACGCCATCGGCGACGTCACGGGGCCGCCCCTGCTCGCCCACAAGGCCTCCGCGGAAGGGATCAGCCTGGTGGAACGGCTCGCGGGCCATGCTGCGCCGCCCATTGATCGGGAGAACATCCCCGCGTGTACCTATTGCCAGCCCCAGGTCGCCAGCGTCGGCCTTACGGAGATCCAGGCGGCGGAAGGGCGTGAAATCCAGGTGTTCCGGATGCCCTATCGCTCGAGCGGCAAGGCCGTGGCCGTCGGCCAGACGGACGGCATGGTCAAGCTGATCGCGGACGCGAAGTACGGCGAGATACTCGGGGCGCACATCATCGGGGCGGACGCCACGGAACTGATCGCCGAGATCTGCACCGCGCGCACGCTGGAATCGACCACCCGGGAGCTGCACAAGACCATACACGCCCACCCCACGCTGTCGGAACTGGTCATGGAAGCCGCCGCCGGAATGGAAGGCGCGGCGATACACATCTAGGGGTTCCCGCTTTTCGGCAGGCCTTCTGCGATCCGTCCGTCTTGCCTGCGCGCCGGAGCGCCCGTTCGCGCCCGCGTACGGAGCGTCTCATTGCGTAAGGAAATCGACGTTCAGTAAACCAGGGCGGGTTTACCCATGATGCTCGGAATACCGGCATACGCGGCCCGGGTTCGCCGTGTTTCCCGTCTCTCCACCTGCACCTTCCTCATCGCGTGCGTCCTCCTTTCCGGTCTGTCGGGACCGGGTTGCGATTCCCGGTCCGACCCTTCCCGGAACCGGTTGGCCGATGAGTTAAGCCCCTATCTTCGCGCCCACGCCCACAATCCGGTAGACTGGTATCCCTGGGGCAGTGAAGCGATCGACCGCGCGCGACAGGAAGGGAAGCCCATCTTTCTGTCCGTCGGCTACTCGACCTGCTACTGGTGTCACGTCATGGAACGCGAGGTGTTCTCCGACCCGGATATCGCGGCTGCCATGAACGCCCATTTCGTAAACGTCAAGGTAGACCGCGAGGAACGTCCGGACATCGACGAGATCTACATGACAGCCACGCAGCTCGTCACGGGCGGCGGCGGGTGGCCCAATTCCGTATTCCTCACACCGGATCTGGAACCCTTCTTCGCGGGCACGTACTTTCCTCCCGAGGACCTGCCGGGACGGCCGGGTTTTCCGCGCATCCTGAACCTGTTGAACGAGGCCTGGAACACCAGGAAGGGCGACCTGGTCGAACAGGCCGGACGGATCGCGGAGGCGATCAGGACGCTTCAGCACGACCTGGCCGCATATGATGAAACGGCGGTCCCGGGCGAGGATGTCGTGGCCGGCGCCCTGACCTATATGAGGACCCGATACAACGCCGAAAACGGAGGATTCGGTCCCGCTCCCAAGTTTCCGCCGCCCATGCGCCTCGAACTGTTGCTGCACGAATACGAACGGTCGGGCGACGAAATCCTGCTGTCCATGGCCACCCACACCCTGGACGTCATGATGAACGGCGGCCTGTACGACCACGTCGGCGGCGGTTTCTGCCG
>JAJECR010000031.1 GCA_022821935.1 Candidatus Latescibacterota bacterium | reverse complement strand
CCCCAGAACACCATGAACGAACCCAGGGCGCCCGGGCTGTTGACGAGGTAGTCCACGGTGCCGGGGAACAGGTAATCGTACTTCAGCGGCCAGAAATAGCTAAAATAGAACTCCGGCTCATTCAGCGCGCGGAGGAACTGGGGAAGTACGAAGGCCAGGACCAGCTGGAAGAACATGACCGATATGGTCCGGATGATATGATACCGGTTGTGGCGGTACCGCATGAACATGCGGAAACCGAAGAGGACCACGGCCATCGTGTACAGGAAGCCGTAGAGAAACCACTGGTTCGCCGGCTGTCCCGCCAGGACCTGTGACAGCGGCTCAACGAGCATGATTGCGCGCGACAGGTATTCGGGCCACCAGTACAGCACGATGTAGAACCCCGTGAGGGCGATGCCCAGCGCCCAGGCTATCGCACCCCTGTGCGTGGTGTTTCCGAACATGGTGCCGTCGTGTTTTATGCCGGGCACCGTGTCCCTGTAGTTGAACCAGACGTAACCGATCGTTCCGGCCGACAACAGGCCGAAGGACAGCAGGAAGGGCGTCCAGGCGCCGGAGAGCGGCATGCCGAGCAGTGAGACGACGAGTGCGAGAAAACCCAGTCCGATCACTCCCGCGGAAACCATCATGCCCGGTTTCCTGGGCGCCTCGGCCGCGGTCGCTGGCTCGCCGAACCCGTCGGTCTCTTCATCGTAGAAGTACGAGATGGTCTCCGGGTCTATCAACGTCGTTGCAGCGGACGGTGTGCTCATGCGAGTTGCTCCTTTAATGAGCGGACGATCTCCGTCTCGTGACGGACGAAAAACTCCGGATCGAAGTTGGCTTCTTCCAGGTGGTCCAGGACGTACTCCACGCTGCGCCGCTCGGCGATCCAGCGTTCGCACACCTCGTGGCGCGCGCGTATCCCCATGAAATTGAAGGCCTTGATGCAACCGTCGGCAGAGACGATGCGGACGGCGTGCCGGTGGGATGGATGCTCCCAGTACAGGTGGCGTTCGCCCGGCTGGGGCGTACTCAGGATCATGCCGTAGGTCTGGTACTCCAGGTCGAAGAACTTGGCTGAATTGTACCAGATCCCCGGGTCGTATGCCGTATCCTCTCCGGCCAGCACTTCCCCGGCGGCCTTGCCCTGCTTCTTGCCCGTGTACCAGACCTGCTGGATCAGGTTTCGCCCGCCGTTCCGGCTGACGATCTCCGCACAGTCCCCTGCGGCGTAGATGTCGGGTATGTTCGTGCGAAATGAGTCGTCGACCAGGACGCCCCGGCCCGTTTCAATGGGTGTCGACTTTACCAGGTCCGTGTTTGGCGAAACGCCCGGTGTCAGCCCGACCAGTTGGCAGTCGATCCGGTCGTCGAACTCGGTGATGACCGCCTCGACCCTGCCCGAGCCGTCGTCCACGATCTCCTTCAGGTTGGTCTCCCTGATCAGGCCGATGCCCTGTTCCTCGATCAGCCGGTTGATCATGCCCGATTCTTCCATAGGCAGGATGTTGCACCAGTAGGACGCCTCGCGGATGAGAAAGGTGACGTGGATGTGCCTCGAATGCAGCATCTCGGCCAGTTCGATGCCGATCAGCCCGCCCCCGACGATGACCGCACGCTCGGTACGTTCGGCGTTCTTGTACAACTGGCGCAGGTCTTTCAGGTTGTACAGGCCCTGGACGCCCTCCAGATCCTGTCCGGGCCAGCCGAACTTGTTCGACTTGGCGCCGGTGGCGATCAGCAGCCGATCGTAGGGCAACCGTCCGCTTCGGTGCAGCACCAGCTGTTTGTCCTCGAACTCGATTCCGGTGACCCAGTCCCTGACCAGGTCAAGCCGCTGGTCGCGCCAGAAACGGTCCTCGAAAGGCTTCGTCGCCTCGTAGGTCATGTGCCCCATGAATATGTACATCAGGGCGGGGCGGGAATAGTGGTAGGCCGATTCGCCCGATACCAGCGTGATCTTCCAGTCCGGCTGAAGCTGCCTGAGCCGCGTGGCGGCCGTTACGCCGGTTACGCCGTTTCCAATGATCACCGCGTGCAATGGTCCACCTCCTGAAGCGATCCCCAATACGACGGTCGTCCTCTAAGCTGCCTTCGTCATGCCGTTCGCCCGTAGAAAAGCTTCTGCACCTCGGGGCTGTTGCAGACATTGGGCCGGTCCTTGTAGCAGAACGTGGCGACATACCGGGTAACCGGCCCCTTTACCGGGGTGACCTGGTGCATGGAACGGTAACCGACGAAGAGGATCAGCGTGCCGGGTTCCACCGCGAGCGTCCGGATATCGGAGTAGCTGCCGTGGAGGACACGGTCCACGACATCGTAGCCGTCGCCTTCCTCCGGACGGACGTTCGGGGCGTATTGGAATGCGCCGCCCGCTTCGGGCGCCTGCACCATGAGCGTGGTCGTAACCTCTGATTCGTCGAAATGCCAGCCGTGGTTCTGCCCCTCGCGCATCACGTTGACCGTCAGCGCCGCAAAGGGATCGGCCATCCTGTAGTAGTGTTCCTTTTCAAGGACATCGGCTATAAAAATAAGGAGCGGATCCCAGGAATAAAGCCGGTGCAGCCCGTCGGAGGGGCGGATCTGGTCGAATGCGACCGAGTCCAGATCCGTGGCCTGAGGCCGCCGCCGGGGGTGGTCGGGCGGGAAGGCGTCGTCGTGCTCCTCGAGGTAGACATTATGGGCGTTCCGGCAGGGAAAAGCGTCCAGGGCTGCACGGTCCACCTCGGCTACCATCCGTATCCTGGCCTCCTCGGTGATGAATCCGGGCAGCAGACAGGCGCTCTGGGCGGCCAGATCGTTCCTGCACCTTGCGACCAGCGCGCTGTAAGTGGCCGATCCGGATCGGTGAATGGGATATGTCTTCGAGTCGATGAGGTCCAGTGCTGAATCGCTCAACCCGGGGTTCCTTCCTGCTGCAATCCCACCTTGACTTTCGCGAACCGCCCGGGTAACATGGACGTTCGCCTCCCACTTCCACTCGCCCGCCCGGACCGCGATCGCTAACAGGCGCGGCCGTCCCGCGGACCTTTCTCTTCCCTCAATATATGGCAATTCCCGGCGATCAAAAAGAAAAGACTGGCCTGGTCCGCCAGCTCGGCCTTTTCGACACGACAATGATCATTGTCGGCATCGTGATCGGGTCGGGTATATTCCTCACGACCGGCCTGATGGCCAGAGGCATACCTTCCGCGTCGCTCATTCTCCTCGCCTGGTTGGTCGGCGGCCTGCACGCCCTGGCGGGCGCCTTGGCCTACGGTGAACTCGGGGCGGCCATGCCTCGTGCCGGAGGCCAGTACGTATACCTACGGGAAGCTTACGGTCCGTTCTGCGGATTCCTGTTCGGCTGGGTGTCCTTCACCATGTACCTCACCGGCATCATCGCCGCACTCGGCGTGGGATTCGCCGAATACGCCGGGTACTTTTTCCCCTCACTCGGCATGGCCAACGTGTTCTACGAAACCGAAATCGCCTTTCCCGGCTGGACGTTCCAGTATTCACTTTCCACCGGGCACGTATCCGCGCTGGTCCTGATCGTCCTGCTCACGGCAGTGAACTACCGCGGCGTCACCTTCAGCAAGTACATCACCAACGTCTCCTCGTTGATCAAGATCGCCGCGCTTGGACTGTTCATTCTGTTCGGCCTCTGGAGCGGGTCCGACCAGCCAATTGACTACCGGATAAACGCACAGGCAATAGACTTCGGGCAACTCGTCGTCGCCTTCGGCGTCGCCCTGATCGCCGTCGCCTGGGCCTTCGCGGGCTGGGAAGAGGTTACCTTCGTCGCCGGAGAGGTCAGGGAACCCGCTCGGAACCTGCCGCGCGCCCTCGTCCTGGGCACCGGGAGTGTCACCGTGGTCTATCTGCTGGTAAACTACGTCTACCTGAAGGCCATGCCGGTGGAGGAAATGGCCGGTGTCGTACGGGTCGGGGAAGCGGCGGCCAACGTCCTCTTCGGTGGAATCGGCGCCATGCTCCTGTCGGCCGCTGTCGTCGTATCCATTGTCGGCGCGCTGAACGCCAGCATCCTGGTGGGACCCCGCGTCTATTTCGCCAT
>JAJECR010000390.1 GCA_022821935.1 Candidatus Latescibacterota bacterium | reverse complement strand
AGGTCCTTCTTTTCCTCGAGGAAATCGACGCCTCGTTTCACCCGCTTCTCCGTCAGGAACACGCGAGAGAAATCCTCGTGGGCCTTGTTCTGTATCTGCACACTTCTGGGTGTTGCTACCTTGATTAACTGAGATGAATATACCCGTCGGCTCTCGGGCCGGTCGAACAACGCCAGGAACTCCGCCTCGGAAACCGGCGATCCACCGCCCTGCCTGGAAGCCAGCCGCTTTATCAGGTCGGGAAGATAAGACGCCGCGGGATGGGTCCGCGGCAGGTCGACGATCGTGGATTTACGGAGTTCCCAGGCCTGTGGGATATCCGTTGCCCCGGCATGATACGGCAGGGCCAGAAAGAGCGAGACCAGACCGGCAATTACAACAGGCCGTTTATACAATCTGAACGGTATATTCATCTGACCTATCCTTGTGAAAATACGTCAATCCTCTAAAACAAATCCTTGGTTATTTACCGGTTAATGACAGGGTCTGTCAAGGTCATTGTACCGCCTTGTGGCGCTTTTGTTATTCTTCATATTTCAATTGGTTTAAATTCAAATTTCGAGTTCCGTCATTTAAGGTCTCTCGTATTTCAAAATACCAGCTTCTTCAACTCGTGTTTCTTCGTGAAGTAGACGCCGTCCCCGTCCATCGGACCGGGGTTCTGGAAGGCGCCCCGTTCTTCGTGGACCGTGGTCACGGTGCCGATGGCAGGATCGAACCGGTAGAAGCAGTCGGTCGTGAATCCGAATACGGTACCGTCCGGATCGAATTGAACCCCTCCATCCAGGGCTCTTCCGCCCGGCAGGGAGACCGTCTGGATAAACCGCCGGGCAGCGGGGTCGAAGACGAAGATACAGGATTCGGCTCCTGTGTGGCCCGTTCCGCACAGCAGGCCGCCGTCGATCACGGCCAGCGCGTTGACCGCTGTAACCTCGACGGGAAGTTGGCCTTCCCACACCTTTTTCTCCGCTGTGTAGTCCCACAGGAACAGCGACGCCTGGTCCACCCGGGGCTGCGTACCCGTGCCGCCGTCGATCGTCGTCCCCACGGCCAGGAGACCATGGGCTTCCAGCCATGCCAGCGCCCAGCAACTGGCCTCGCCCGCGATATCGCGATAGGTCCCGAACCGCCTCGTGGCCGGATCGTACCAGGACAGTGGCCCGCCCCACATGCCGTAGTTCGGCACCGAGGCTGTCCACACCCGGCCGAGGGGTCCTGCGACCATGGAGCGCGGACGGTAGGAGATCTCGTCCATGCGGCCGAGATCGCGGGGGTTGCTGTCGGGATCTTTCCCGAAGCGATAGGGGCCGGAGGGATCGTATACGGACAGCATGGCGCCCGGGTAGGAGCAGATGTACATCCTGCCGTCCAGGTTGGCCATGGAGTAGGCTTCCCCGGTGGCGGTAGTGCAGATGCCAAGGTCGTCCATGGCCTGCGATCGGGGGTCGAAACGGAACAGGTGCAGGGGCAGGATGCTCGAACCGTAAATGTTGTCGTCCGGGCCGCGATGCACCAGGAAGATCTCGCTGCCCGCGGACTCGTATTCGACGGGTATTGTTCGCGTCTTGCCGGAATCCGAACGGGTAATGGCGATCTCGTGGAACATCTGGGTTTCCCGGTCCGCGAAGTCCGCCGTGGATCCGTCAGACAGGGTCGGGGGAGGCGCCGGGTCCGGAAGGCCATCAACGGGTTCGGTTTCGAAGCCATTCAGCCGAAAATCTCCCTCGGTCGACCGGATATAAAGTTGTTCGTCGGCCGCCCGGTAGAGCAACAACGAACCTCCGTCCTCCGTAACCACCACAGGCCCCACAGTCTTTCGCGCACCTGATTTGGGATCGTAGACGACCACGTGTGGACGGGTCATCCGGATCTGGCAGGCGATCGTTCCCCCGGCGCCGACGTGGGGATAGCAGTACATGTCGGTCTCGTCCATCCGCCCGTGACGGACGAACGCACCGGTCGCGGGATCGTAGCTCGTCAGGCCGGCCGACCCGTAGCACCCGATCCAGATCACGCCGTCGGCGTCCTCATCCATATTGCAGGGAAAGGTATCGCCGGGCAGGTTAATGGCGCCCAGGCCGTCCAGTCGTTCTGAAGCGGGATCGTAGCGGTACAGGTGGCCGGCGTAGGCCGCGCCGATGTAGATCAGCCCGCCTCGGGTGCGAATGGCGGACGTGGGGAAATTGGCAGTGGGGTCAAGCGACGTCGTCTGGGACGTAACGCCTGTGGCCGGGTCGATTTTGACGACGGTGAATCCCGCCGCCTGCTGGCCCATCACGGCCACCAGGCAATCCCTGCCATCCCGGTCCAGGGTGGGGAAGACCCGTACCCAGTTGACGCTGCGGACCGGTATGCCGAGGGTCTGGATCGATGAGATGGCGGTTTATCCTTTCCTGTGCTCTTTCTGTCCGCGTCGTGCCTCATCCGCGAAGAGCGCCACCGTTTCCTCCAGAGTGCGGTTGCGGTCCACGGTCTCTGGGCGCTCGTGCCCGATAGAGCTCTCCGCTATGAGGCGAAAGATATGTTCCGCGCCTTCGTGAAAACCGGGCGACACACCGGCCTGGTCGTATGTCGCCGCGATCTCGCGCATCTCTCCGATCCAGCGAAAGGCCTTGGCGGACAGGCTGTTGACGCCGTCCATCGCCTTGAGCCGCTGCGACTGGCTTTCGGCGAACTCCGCCAGGAGTTCCTCGCTCAACCCCATGACCTCCGCTGCGGTCAGTGCCGCGGCATGGAGGGCGGAAGTGCCCTTGGTGACCGAGGCATAGCACATTTTGATCCCGGACGCCCTTCCAACTTCGCCGCCCATCGGCCTGACGAGGATGCCGTGGCCATCGAGTTGCGTGAGTATGTCCTCGTGGGGTCCCGAGGCGTAGAATCGGGTCTTTTCGCGGTCACCCGGAGGTCCACCGATAATACCGGCGTCAATGAATCGGCCGCCCGCGCCGGTGATGATCTCGTCGATCTCCCTGGCGGTGGCGGGCGAAACCGCGTTGCAGTCGGCATAGGCGGCCGCCGAGTCCGTCCGGCGCAACGCGTCCGCCACCTCTCTGGCAAGCGACACCGCCTGGTCCGGCACCAGGATGGCCAGGATCAGATCGGCGGTTCGAACCAATTCGTCCAGGTCCGGCACGTCCCGGATGCCCGCGGCCTCGGAGAGCGCGCGAGTCCTCGCACTGCGCCCGGTCAGGCAGG
>JAJECR010000289.1 GCA_022821935.1 Candidatus Latescibacterota bacterium | reverse complement strand
CCCAACAGACGACGGTCCCGTCCGGGCCGTACGCGACGTTTCGTTTCAGATCCGGCGGGGCAGAACCCTGGGAGTGGTCGGTGAAAGCGGCTGCGGGAAAAGCATGATGGGGCTTTCCCTCATGCAGCTAGTTCCGAAACCGGGTTACGTGGAAGGTAGTATCGTGTACCACGGCCGCGACGACGGCACGACGGTCGACATACACGCGCTCGATCCCTCAGGCGACGAGATGAGACGGATAAGGGGCCGCAAGATCTCCATGATCTTCCAGGAACCCATGACCGCCCTGAACCCAGTGTATACCGTGGGCAACCAGATCGGCGAGGCCCTGCGCCTGCATCACGGCATGGACCGGCAGGCCGCGCGCTCCCGCGCGGTGCAGGCCCTTTCTGAGGTTGGCATCCCCGGTCCGCTGCAGCGGGTGGATGAGTATCCCCACGAGCTTTCAGGGGGTATGCGGCAGCGCGCCATGATCGCCATGGCCCTTTCATGCGGCCCCGAACTGCTGATCGCCGACGAGCCCACCACCGCGCTGGACGTGACGATCCAGGCACAGATACTTGAACTGCTCAGGGAACTCAAAAGCAACCACAACATGGCCATCGTGATGATTACTCACGACCTGGGCGTGATCGCCGACATGGCCGACGAGATCCTGATCATGTATGCGGGACAGGTGGTGGAAACCGGATCGCCGGAGCGGATTTTCTACGAGGGCGCTCATCCCTATACCCGCGGGCTGCTCGAATCGGCGCCCCGGATCAATCGCGAGCGGGCTTCGCAACTGTCCACGATACCCGGGACCGTACCGTCTCCACTCAAACTGCCGGCAGGCTGCGCTTTCGCGCCTCGTTGTCGCTACGCTACGGACCAATGCGGTCAGATGCCCCCGGTGGAGGAAATCGAGCCGGGGCACCAGGTTCGGTGCTGGCACGCGGACCAGGTCGCCAAGGACTACGTGCAGGTGCGGGCATAGAAGGCACGCTATCCATCCGGCGATGACGGGTCGCCCCGGCGATGACAGGCCGCCCCAGCGTTGCCAGGTCGCCGAAGCCCATTTTGATCGAATGCGCAGTCATCCGGATTCGCGGTGGTTACTCCCATGTCGACCATTCTCGACGTCCGCAACCTGAAAAAGTACTATCCGATCCGCAAGGGACTCTGGCGGCGCAAAAAGGGCGACGTCCGGGCGGTGGACGGCGTCGACTTCCAGTGCGGAATCGGGGAAACCCTGGGACTGGCCGGCGAAAGCGGTTGTGGAAAGACCACCCTGGGACGATGTGTGCTAAAGACGGTGCCGCCTACGGCCGGTGAAATCTTCTTCGGCGCGGAGAAAGTGAACCTGGGGCCCCTGGACCGCCATGAAATGAAGCCTTTCCGCCGCCGCATGCAGATGGTGTTCCAGGACCCGAACTCTTCACTGAACCCGCGGATGACGGTGAGCGATATCGTGGGCGAACCCCTCAAGGTGAACGGGCTGGCCCGGGGGTCGGAACTGGAAGACCGGGTGGCGGACCTGCTGGGCGACGTCGGCCTGAACGCCGGAGACATGCGCCGCTATCCCCATGCCTTCAGCGGCGGGCAGCGCCAACGCATCGGCATCGCACGGGCCCTGTCCCTGCGGCCGGAACTGATCATCGCGGACGAGCCTGTTTCAGCCCTCGACGTGTCTGTACAGTCCCAGATCCTGAACCTCTTGGCGTCGCTCAAGGACCGGCTGGGCCTGTCCTATATCTTCATTACCCACGACCTGAGCGTGCTGCAGCATATCAGCGACCGGGTGGCGATCATGTACCTGGGCCGGATCGTGGAAACCGGGCCCTCCGAGCAAATCTACCACAATCCGCTGCATCCCTACACGGAAGCCCTGATCTCCGCCGTGCCGGTGGCGGACCCCGCGTTACAGCGGAAACGGTCACGGATCGCGCTTACCGGCGACGTGCCCGATCCGGCATCGCCGCCGAAGGGGTGTCATTTCCATCCCCGGTGCCGGTATGCCACCGACCTGTGCCGGAAATCCGAGCCGGAACTCAAAACCCATCCCGGCGGCGTCAGGGCGGCGTGCCACTACAGCGACACGTTGTCTCTCCAGGGTATCTGACCGGGGGATGGGTGAAATGCGGAGTCCAGTATGAAAGTTGGTAAAAAGAACCTGCTGACCTGCCTGCTGCTCACGACCCTGGCCGGGCTGCCGGCCTGTACCGGCGGTGACGGCGTCAGCGGCGGTGCCAGCGACGGTGCAACCGCATCGGGTCCGTCGATTGCCGGCGATGCGGCCCGAACGTCGCTGGAGGCGCCCGCACTGGCCGCCCGGGTGGCAGCGGGCACCCTGCCGCCCCTTCACGAACGGATCCCGACCAACCCGCTCGTGGCCCAACACGATTATGAAGGATACGACGGTCCGGGGGTCTACGGCGGGACCTGGCGCAAGTTCCACAACAACACCGATCTCGGCTCCTGGAAGATGATCGCCGGATACGCCCCGCTGATCCGGTGGGACCGGCTGACCACGGGCCTCGAGCCGGGCCTGGCGGAATCGTGGGCGTTCAACGAGGACGGCACGGAACTGACGCTCAAGCTGCGTGAGGGCGTCCGGTGGTCCGACGGCCATCCCTATACCTCGGCGTCCTTCCGCGCGTGGTACGACCTGTGCCTGGATGATCGCCACCGGTATCCACCGCCCGTGTGGTGCCTCGTGGACGGCAGGCCCATGGAGGTCGAAACCCCGGACGACTACACCATCGTCATGAAGTTCGCGGGACCCAACTGGCTGGTGCCCCTGTGGCTGGCGACCGGGTTCTGGTGGAGCGAAGAGTACAACGTGCCGGAACACTACATGAAGCAGTTCCACCCGGACCACAACGACGACGTGGACGATTTCGTCCTCTACGAGAAACGCAGGCTGCCCCAGCGCAACCCTGAACAGCCTTCCCTGTGGCCGTGGACGATCACCCGTATCGAAAAGGGCGGCTTCCGGGTGATCCTGGAGCGGAACCCGTACTACTACGTCGTGG
The DNA here is from genome assembly GCA_022821935.1 of Candidatus Latescibacterota bacterium. Classification (GTDB taxonomy): domain Bacteria; phylum JAAXHH01; class JAAXHH01; order JAAXHH01; family JAAXHH01; genus JAAXHH01. Next base: position 1,622 of record JAJECR010000289.1, on the reverse strand, counting down.
ACGACGACGGCCGGCAACTGCCCTATATCGACCAGGTGGTCACGACCCTGGTACCCGAAGCCCAGATCCGGGTCCTGAGGGTGCTGGCCGGCGAGGTGGACTGCCAGTTCCGCGATATGGAACTCCGGGACTTTTCCCTTTTCATGGAAGGACGGGAAAAAGGGGCATACCGCGTCAAGTTATGGGAGAGCGCTTCCGGAGCGGATCCGGCGATCAACCTGAACTGGTCTGACAACGACCCGGTCCTCCGCGGCCTGATTCGCGACCAGCGGTTCCGCAAGGCACTCGCCGCGGCCATCGACCGCGAGAAATGCAACGCCGTCGCCTTCAAGGGCCTCGCGAAACCCCAGGCCGCCACGGTGAGCGAGGAGGGCTGGCATTTCCTGGATCCGGAGGGTGCGCGATTGTTCGATCTGTGGAAGGCCACCGACGCGGACTACGACATACCGGAGGCGAACCGGCTGCTGGACGAGATGGGGCTCACCCGCCGCGACGCCGAGGGATACCGGCTCCGTCCCGACGGCCGGCGGTTGAGCCTCGTGCTGGACGCGCCGGCCGCAGCGCACATTGCCCACGAAAACGACGTCGCCCTGATCGTAGCCGAGGGCTGGCGGGAACTGGGGTTGGAGGTCATCGTATACACGCCGCCCGGAGCCGAACTCAAGCTGCGCCGCGACCTCGGCGAGTTCACCGTCCATCTCCACGGCGAGGCGGAGATGGACCTCTTCACCTACCCCGACTGGGTGTTTCCCACGATGGGCAAGTACTGGCATCCCCAGGTGGGCAAGTGGTACGAATCAGGTGGGGAAAGGGGCGAAGCGCCGACGGGTATCATGGTCGAGCTGCTCGACATCTACGACCGGATCAAGCGCGAGAAGGATGAGGAAACCCGGCACCGTCTGGTGCAGGACGCCGTGCGGATCCATATCGAGCACGGGCCCTTTCACCTGGGCACCGTGGCCCGCACGCCCAAGCCCGTTATCGTGAAGAACAACTTCCACAACGTACCCGACAGCGGCATTCTCGGCCCCTGGGCCATCGCCGGTCCGGCAACGAGTTTTCCCGAGCAGTTCTATATCGAATGATCAACTACGTCATCAAGCGCTGTCTCCTGGCCATCCCGACCCTCCTGGCCATCTCGATGATCGGCTTCGTCATCATCCAGCTGCCCGAGGGCGACTTCCTGGACCGCAAGATCCAGGAACTGGAGGAGATGTACGGCGACAGCAGCTCAATCGCGCGCATCGACGAACTGCGGGAACGCTACGGCCTGGACCGGCCCATGTGGCGGCAGTACGTCGGCTGGATCTCGGGGTTCGTCGTGGGGGATTTCGGCGAGTCCTTCGAATACGAGCAGGAAGTCAACCAGCTGATCTGGGACCGGCTCGCTTTCACCGTGCTCATCGCCTTGGGCGACTTGTTGTTCTCCTACGCCGTGGCCATCCCCATCGGCATCTATTCTGCCACCCACCAGTACCGCCTGTCCGACAACGTGCTGTCCTTCATCAGCTTCATCGGCATGTCCATGCCGGGATTCCTGCTGGCCCTCGCCCTCCTGGTCTTCGTGTTCGAGATCTACCGGATACCGCTGTTCGGACTGTTCTCGAGCGAGTACGAAGGCG
>JAJECR010000089.1 GCA_022821935.1 Candidatus Latescibacterota bacterium | reverse complement strand
CGACATGCCGATACTGTAGAGCCAGGCCAGCAGGTAGAGCATGCCGAAAATGAAACCGAACACCGCCACCCGGTAGGAGAAGAACTCCTCCCGGTCATCGACCTTCGGATCCCGCCTGAACGCCCGCCGGGCTACGGCGGCCAGGTGGCGCCGCGCCATCCAGAGTCCCCAGGCCACCAGGGCAATCAGGGCGCCGATGGACTGCGTGCCCACGAGTCCGGTGGGAGACATGGTCGTCGCCGCCGAGACGCCGATCATATTCAGCACGCCCCGTTGCAGCGTGGTAAACAGCAGGAAGAAGCACAGGCTGAAGAGGATCTCTGCGTTGATGAAGAAGGCGAAGCAGAGCACAAAGACGTTCAGCCTGATCGGCAGGTCCGGGATCGACGGATGTACCTTAACGTACATCAGGTCCTGTCCCATGATGGGGATCCGGGTGACGATATCCCAGTAGGAAGCGATATTCCAGAACACGACGGCCAGCGACAGGCCGAGACCGATCCGGAAGGCCGTCGTGCGGACCATGGGCGGTTCGTCCTCGTCCTTCCGTACACCCATCAGGTTGAGCGCCACCTCCCCCAGGGGGAAGCGCAGCCGTTCGTGGCTGACCCACTGTTTCCGAAGGATGACCACGATGCACGCGCCCGTCCACATCAGAGCCGCGAAGCACGACATCCACCAGAGCAGGGGCGAGATCCAGGCCATCCACGGGATCTGGTAACCCGGCGCGGCGCCCTCGTAGAAGACCCGCACCGCGTCGGTCTTGCCGCTGATCACGAGCCAGGCGGGCAGCGTATCGAAAAACGTCTCCGCCCAGCGGTTCTCCGGGCTGGCATGGTAGAAGGGACCCGTGATGATGGAGACCAGGTAACGCGTCATGCCCCAGTCAGGCACCATCGAACCGATCAGGCCCATGGCGAAAACCACGACCAGTTCGGAAGTCGCCAGGGCGTACCGGGGCGCCAGGACCTTGAGCAGTACGTGAGGACCAAGGATCAACAGGAGGAAAGGAATCAGCAGCGCCGAGGGGATATGGGCGTAGGTGACGTAGTTGTACCCGGCGTGGTCGGCGGCGAACTGTCCCCAGACGGCCACGACCACGGAGAGGCCAAGCCCGATGATCCCGGCCCGCAGGGTTACGGCCGAAGAACCACGGGACCGCGATGTCTCTGGGGGCATGGCTTTCGCCTGTTCCGGGTTAGACACGGGCGTCTACTCGATCCAGGGGTCCAGGCGGAACAGTTTGCGTCCCAGGGGCGTAAGCGCCGCCTGGGCCTCCGGACTCAAAGGGCGGTCGGGACCAGGGGCCAGCCGGGCCTCTTCTTCCGACAGGGGCTGCAGTCGGGTGAACTGGGCGATCCTCGGCGAACTGTTGTGATTGGCGCTGGCGGAGTGAGGCATCAGGTGGTGCATGAGCACGTAGTCGCCGGCTTCGCCCGTGACCTCCATGGACGACGGAAAATCGACGATTTTGCCCCAGCCGTCATTGCGCGTCAGCCCGTCCGGCTCGTTGAGCATGATCTCCCGCACCCGGTTCGGCGCGCCGGGCACCACGTGGATCCCGCCGCCTTCGTTCTCCACCGGGTTCAGGTAATAGCAACCGCCGATGCCTATACCCGTGCGAAGGAAACGCTCGTTCAGTTCCTCGGGACCCTTCGGCACGGCATCGAGGTGGAGGTTCTGAAGCCGACCCTCCATGGCGCGGTTCCGGAGGGTGATCCCCGCCGAACCGTCCCACACCTGGATGTATTCCGTCTCCAGGATATCCACGGCGGCGCCGTACAGTCCTTCGTTCTGCATCAGGGGCAGCATGGCAGGCTCGAAAAAGCTGCCGTTTCCATCGGGGTGGTGAGGTTTGAACCGGCCGTGATTGGCGTGATAGTGGTCCGGGATGACCAGGTCGCGCGGGATCAGGTCCAGCAGGAATCCGCGGGCCCTTTGGACAGCGTCGTCATCCAGCGTGCCCTTAAGGACGAGGTAGCCTTCGAACCAGAACTGCTCCAGTTGTTCGGCGGTGAGGTAGCGGGGGTGGGTGGGCATGATATCAGTTCAGGAGTCGATGATTCGCTGTCAAAATCGGAATCCCCGCACCTCTGAAATCAGCGTCATGTGTAATCAGGGTTAATTCCTCTCTTTTACAGAGTCGCATGATGACCTGATCGTTGAAATCACACTTTCCGACGACAAACTCATTGAGCAATTCAGTCGTTTCCATGCTCGCGAATCCACTTTCCACTCGCAAACAGTGGGTCATGACCCGTTCGACATCACTTGATACCGACTTGGCAACCGAATTGAAAGATGGCGAATTCCGAAATGCTTTGAAACGTATTTCCTTTTTTGTTGCAATTTGCCATTTCAATCTGGCGCATGTGTTGATGAACTCTGAAACGACCAGAACGTCAATATAGATCCTGCTCCCCGCATCCAGAATCCGCTTCAGCATGCTCGAATAAGCGTCGATCACTCTTGCTTTGCGTCTTTGCGGACCGTAGAGATACAACCAGATATTAGTATCCAGAAACAACTTATCTTTACAATTGAATTCGTGGTCTTTTACCGCCAGAGGTTTAGGATCAGTCGTCATAGCCATCCATTTCTTCACGAAAGGCCTGTTCAAATCTTTGCGGGTCTTCGAAGTACTGTCTCGCGGTGTCGACCACACGCTCGAGCAATACCAGATCATCCAGGGACATTCCCTCGACCCTCAGCAGCGTACGTATCCGATCTTCGCTGAAGGTCCCATACAACTGGCCGACCGCGGTGTTAAGGAAAGCTGGAGTAAGCGTCGTCACGTTGCGAAAGGAGAGAGCCACGTTCCGGTTATCTTTCAACGCAGTAGAAAGGCGGTCGTGAACTCTCTGACCATCGTCAGAGGCAACGCAAAGCGCATTACCAACGACCTCGAAGACGGATATTCTCGCGGCGTCATTCATGATCTTCTTCATTAGAATTTCCTCTGAGTCCGGTTCCGGGCATTGAACTCATTTCCAATACGGTCGGTAAACGACGTTTATTCTCGATATCAATCATCGACAGGAGATAGCAAACCCACGATCGTAGGGAATC
>JAJECR010000299.1 GCA_022821935.1 Candidatus Latescibacterota bacterium | reverse complement strand
ACCCAGTAGGTTTCCATCGTAAGCTTCTTAATCTTGGCGTCCTCACCCCGATAGCCCTTGATCTCTACAATCAGATGCAGAAGATCGTCTTCCCCCCGGCCGTCGTCTACAAGCACGATAAAATCGGGGAGGTAAGTCCGTGCTATCGATCCATAGCGATACGGAACCTCCAGCCCGAGATTGTGGTTCTTGACGTACGATCGTACATGCGGATGCGATTCGGCGATTTGGCAGAACTTTCCTTCCCAGTCGCTGTCGAGAACGACCCAGTTTATGTGGGATTTGTCAGGATCGGTTTGCCATCGATTGGTCTTAGTCGTGTTGAAATTCACGCGGGTCGTTGACCCCGCGGGATTGTAAGGGTCAAGGACCGCTCTGATTTCACGCTCCCCGGTATTCGCCCTAGTGATGGCTGCGGCGATTCGTTCACAAGCCATGTCGGCCAGTTCCTGGTACATGAGTTGTGCCGGGTACGTATCATCCAAACACACTAAGTAGTTATCCAGCCACTGTCTCGTAATGCGCTTGAGCTGGCCAAAGAGAGACACCATCGGATCGTCACCCGGATCGCGCATTTTTGTGTAAAGGAGTCGTTTGGTGAGTTCGTATACCAGGCTGGAATACCGAAAATCGCGGGTGTGTTCGAGACTGAGTTCAATCCCCTCTCCGATAATGCCCTGATTCATGGTAATGGATGGTCCGACCAGGTCCGTGGTAAGCGTCAGCACCGAATCCGAAGTGAATTCAGCGGTGACGATTTGATCGGGCAACTCAACACGGTAGCCTGAGACCCGCGGAAACCGGATTTCAAGATGATCCCGTTCCGGCCGCATCGCTTTAACATGAACCGTTTCCTTCGGGACGTTAGGCGGGGCAACGACGGGTTTTGCCGTGAAATCGAATGGAATCCCCAGCACGTCCGCGTATTCGACATTGAACACGGCGTCGTCATTGAGATCATAGGATTGTCGACGCAGTGCCCTGCCCACCACCTGTTCGCACAGGAGTTGGGTTCCAAACGCCCTTACACCCAGCACATGGCTGACCGTGTTGGCATCCCATCCCTCCGTGAGCATCGAGACGGAAACCACACAACGAATCGAGTCCCCCAATCGCCCCGGTTTCCCGACGGTATTCATGACTTCCCGAAGTAAGTCCTGGGGAGAGATGTCCTCGGCCCGTTTCCGGTCTCCAGTCCGCTCGATGATCTCGCGACGGAAACGATCGATTTCATCGGCAGCTATCTTGCGGAAGTTGGGATCGAGCGCGTCACCGGATTCAAGCTGCTGGCTATCGATCAGAAGCGTCCTCGGCCTTGGAAATCGGTTCCCGTTATCGTCGTAATTGCGAAACAGCCTGAGGCGTCCGGGAACGAACGACTGTTGGTCACCTTCGTTTTCTCGGTAGAAACCGGAGATGTAGTCATAGACCAGCTTGGATGTCGACGTATTGTTGCATACCACGATAAAGCATGGTGGCACCTCGATACCCGGAGCCTGCTCCATTAGTTCGAACGTTTTTTCATAATGACCGTACAAGGCTGACAGTGCCGTCTCTAATTCTGTCGGAAGACTGAGCGGGTCGAGGAGACTCGCCTTGTTGAAGCCCTTCTTTGGCATCTTCTTCCCGATATGCTCCCAGAGATCGCGCAATTTAGGCATCTCACCATCGGAGATGTTGTCGGAGACTGGGACGCGAGGCAGTTTTACGATACCGCTCTCGATAGCGTCCATGAGAGAGAACTCATTCATGGTCCATGGGAACAGCGTACCTTCCGCATACCCCGAGCCGCGCAAGAAGAATGGTGTCGCAGAAAGATCAAAAACTCGGTTGACGTTAATCCTGTTTCCAACTGTTTCCAACCCGGTTATCCAGAGGCGGGCGGCTTCCTTGTTCTGGTCTGCCTCCTTCTTGTCATCCCCTGTGAGCTTGCCCTCCTCCTGTTCTCTGGGGTTCTCACGGTAGCAGTGGTGCGCCTCGTCGTTGAAAACCACGATGTTCTTCAACCCCATGAGTTCGGGAATGACCCGCTGAAGCATTTGTCCGTCCGTCTCCTCGGTTTCGATAGCCTGTCCTCGTCCCTGGAGTAAAGAGCGCCCTCCCTTGGACAACTCGACCCGCTCCCGCAGCTTGAAGGCATGGAAGTTTGTGATGACGATCCGCGCCTTCTCGAGATCCGGCAGCATGTCGTTCGGGACCAACTCACGACTCTGGTAGTAGCTGTCGGGGTCATTTGGTTGGAGGACACGAAGACGATCCTTGATTGTGATCCCCGGAGTCACGACAAGAAAGCCATTCGTGAAGCGCTGGCTCTGGGGATGGCGAACGGCATTGATGGTCTGCCACGCAATCAGCATCGCCATCACGGTGGTTTTGCCGGCGCCGGTCGCCAATTTTAGTGCCAGCCGGTTCATTCCGGGATTTGCGTTGTTATTGACGTTTTCAAGGTGTTGCAAGAATCGACGGCCGAGTTGGCCTTTCTTTGGAGCCACTTCGGTAAGCCATATAGCCGTTTCGGCCGCTTCGATTTGACAGAAGAATGGCCGTATGTCGCTGAATTCGTGGTGTCGCCAGTGCCGAAGGAGGCTGGCAGTGACCGAGGTTACCTGCCAGTGGTGTGGATCGGGGATTTTCCGCCATGCGTCGACCTGCCGCCGCACCGCGTTGATGATCTCGGTATGTTCGTATTTCTGTATGTCTGTAGATACTTCAGTGGCTTCTCCCAGGCCCAGTTCCGACTGCTGGGCAGAAGTTCCCTTTTGCTGCTTTGGTTTGGGAATCGGCGTGATGAACTCAGCTGGCCTCCTCGAATTGACGACCTTCTGAGTCGGCTGGCCGGCTTCATCCAGCTCCCAATGGCGACCGGGATACTCGTATGGCGAGTTGAGGATAGGTTGTTTGAAAAACTGGTCGGACATGGGATATGGAGTGCCATGAATGTATATACGTATTTTGGTTTCAATTAGTGTTCTGAGATTGAAACTGTCAAGATTCCCATGCCTTAAACGCTTTGCGGACTCAACCGTATGTTCGGTAACTGGTGTTGTATAAATCTTCGTTTGCTGTTACCTTATATTTCACTTCATCTGTGGCTGAGTAGTAAAGCCCATGTGAAAGAGGAACCTGACGGCCGACTTGTAATATGTGGAGTTCCCAAACATGGGAGTTGATCGCGAAGTAGATTTAGTCGCCCAAATACAAAAAAGGATCAGGAATGGTCGCTACGAATATTCTCAACATGCGACGGATCAGAGCATCATTCGGAATATCTCCGTTGAGGAGGTTTTCGACGCCTTCGCCAGGTGCGAGCTTATCGAAACCTATCCCGATGACAAATTCGGTCCGAGTTGCCTGGTGCTCGGGTTCACGGCGGCGAACAGGCCATTGCATATTCATTGTAGCTACCCATCAAGGGCGATCATCAAACTCATCACCCTTTACGAACCGGATCCAGCAAGATGGATCGACTTCAGGGTAAGGAGATCAGGTCATGGTTAACAAAGCAGACTGGAAAGAGACTTTGGTAGAAAAAAAAGTCACCTATCACATCGAAGTCAACGGACGGCTTTTTGTGATTGAGAACGTTCCGGCGCGCGTAAATGTCGAAACCGGGGAGAACCATTTTTCACCGGATACTGTTGAGCGTTTGCAAATGATCGTACGCGAACGACGCAGCCCCGTACGTACAATCCAGACACCAGTCTATGAGTTCGCCTGAACCAAACCCTAGAATGACCGATCGGGAATACTGGGACAGTAACGCAAGGCGACAGAATTGATAGCGGAAAGGAGCGGCCGTCGAGTAATCGTCCGAGCGTGCCGAGTCGCCGGGAACGCCGGGTGTACCAATTACTTTTTGGACATCAGTCCTACCGGATGCCACAGTCCGGCCAAGTGCACTCACAGGTTAAATAGGAATGACAATGCTAAGAGTGTTTAAATCATACTCGCACGTAGACGAGGATCTTCGAAAAGAGCTTGATAAGCACCTCTCGGTCTTACGACGACAAGGTACCATAAGTACGTGGGATGACCGGCGAATTGGACCTGGAGAAGAACTTCACGGTGAAATCAGCGCTCATTTGGAATCAGCGGACATCATTCTACTCCTTGTCAGCGCAGATTTCCTCGCTTCAGACTACTGTTATGATGTTGAGATGGAACGGGCAATGGAGCGACACAAACAGGGTTCGGCCCGAGTTATTCCGGTGATCCTTAGGCCCTGCGATTGGCAAAAAGCTCCATTCGGCAATTTAAAAGCGTGTCCGAATGATGGCGAACCTGTGGTGAATCATACAACACTAGATGAAGGATTCTTGCAGGTTGCTCAAGCCGTTCGCCAAGTTGCTGCCATGAAAAGTACCAATTCCACATTACCTGATCCTGATGGGTCTATCGAGCCAAACAGTGCGACGGCTGTTTCCTCGAGTCCTCGATCCAGCAACCTCAAAATTAAACGGCGCTTTTCTGATCATGATCGCCATGCCTTCGAAACGAAGGCCTTTGAATTCATACGCCAGTACTTTGAGAATTCGCTACAGGCATTGCAGACAGAAAATACCGGTTTGCAGACCAACCTCCGTCGCGTCGATAACGTTAGTTTCGAGGCACGAGCGTATGACGATGGACGAGAAGTGAGTCGGTGTGGAATCTGGCTTGGTGGTTTTGGAGGTATGGACGGAATACACTTCTCTTACGATGGGGTGAGCAACAGAAACAGTTGCAATGAGTCGATGTCTGTAGTCGACGACGGCTACACACTATTTCTCAAGCCAATTGGTATGGCTCAGATAGGACAGATAGGACAACTTCAGAACTCGAATCTTAGTCTGCAGGAATCTGCTGAATATTTCTGGTCGATTTTCATTCAACGACTCAGATAGACGGGAACCCGTCGTGTTGATCGGAAATCAGATTGAAAGCTAAACACCATGTTTTGAACGACATGCTCATTTTGTCGTTTTCCCCTTCGTACACATATAATAAGACTCAGGCGACCCCCAGGCTACGATGCATGTCCGACTGCGGCCTTACCCAGGCCGAGACAGCGACATCACGCGCTTGATCCGGTCAAGATGAGCGGCTTCGATCTCGGGCCAACGGCCTTCGTGCTCACCACCTTCGCGCAATGCCTCGCCGGTCCAACCTGTTGGTGCCAGGTCTTCCATGAAGATGATCAGCAGTTCTTTGCGGCTGGCGTCGTCCGGGATGTGAACAAGCCGCGCGTAGGCGTAGTCGTCCGGCATGGTATAGCCTTTGTCAGCCGCGTACTTGCGGGCGAGATAACCGTCGGTTCCGGGCCATCCGAGTCGCATAAACCGATTTGATGCTCCGGCCTCGGTGTCGGTATAGAAATCGAACGCCCCGATCTGCAATCGCAGCGGAGAACCGGAATAGTCGTAGGTATAGTCGTTATCGGACAGGAAGCCTTCGAACTGGATCCAGACAAAACTCTTCAGCGTTCCATCCGGATGTTCTTCGACAAAGAAGTGTTGCTCGACTTCGGCCGTGCCGTAGAGAATGAACTTCTGCCCGCCAATGTGCATGAATCCCTCGTCAAAGGTCATTCGCACGGGTGGGTCATTTTCTGAGATAAGCGTGTTACCGGAAACGGTTCTGCTCAAGCCGGAGAATTCAGGTTCGGTAGTGCGCCTCGCCGGATCGAAGAAGTACGCGACTGTGACGATTGAAACGAGCGCGACCAAAGCAGCCCCGCCCGCCACCCAGATCCACTTTCTCCTCATCGTCCGGTCCTCAATAAAACCTCGTTAAGAACAACCTCATTCGGACCAACCTCACTCCTTAATCACATTCAAGACAGGCACAATCCTCCGCGGCGATACCTCCCGCACCAGCGAGGCCAGCCCCGTTGGAGCGTCTTCGTCGACGCCGAACTGATTGACGTCCTCGTCGACGTTTCCGACGGGCGACGCTATCCCCGTCTCCGTGTCCAGGGTATACAGTTTCGCCGTCCACCCGCCGGACATGTACAACACGCCTCCGTGTGAAGTCAGCCCGGTCGGCAGGTCTTCTCTGATGCCGAAATCAATCGCGTCGCCAACGGATATCGCGGTTCCCGTGGCAGGATCCAACTCGTATAGCCGGGCCGAGTTGTAGCCGACCATGAACAGGTCGCCCCTGTGGGACGCCAGACCGAAGGGATGGTCTTCACCGACCCCGAACTCCGCGGAATTACCGACCGGGGTGGCTTCCCCCGTCACGGTATCCAGCGTATAAAGCCGGGATTTCGTCCTACCGGCCATGTATAGCGTTCCGTCGTGAGATGTCAGGCCCATGGGCTGGGCTTCACCGACTCCGAATTCCACGGCGTCGCCGACCCGCGTGGCCACGCCGGTCTCCGGATCCAGTGTGTACAGCGCCGCGTTCCATCCTCCCGTCATGTATAACGTGCCGTGATGTGCGGCCAGGCCGAAGGGCTGGTACTCGTCGACGTCGAATCGCACGGCTTCACCCACAGGTTTGGCTTCTCCCGTATTCGGATTCAGCCTGTACAGCCGGTCCGCGCCTTCGCCCACCATGAGCAGTCCTTCGGCGAAGCCGGCCTCGTCGCACCGCGATCCCATCCATTCGTCCAGGCCATCGACCCAGGACAGCAAATCCGGGGTGCTCGGCAGGCACAGGCCGTCATTGTCGCTGAAGTAAAACGTCAAGACGTCCGAAAGTCCCGAAAATGTCTCGGGTATCGTGCCGGTGAGTTGGTTTTCATGAAGGTACATTGTTTCCAGATCGTCGAGTTGACCCAGCTCGGACGGAACGGGACCGGTCAGTTCGTTGTCAGACAGGTACAGCGCTTCGAGATCCTGGAGCCGTCCTAATTCGGATGGGATGGGTCCGGACAGTTTGTTGTTATGAAGGTACAGGAGCTCGAGATTGGGGAGTTGACCCAGTTCTACGGGTATTGGTCCTGTCAGCTCGTTTCCATAGAGACTCAGCAGGCGCAACTTGGGCTGATCGCCCAATACCGCCGGGATCTCGCCCGAGAGCATGTTGGAGTTGAGGTACAGGATCTCAAGATTGTGGAACTGTCCGATTTCAGCGGGAATCGGTCCGGACAGCTTGTTCTCGTCGAGGTCCATGCGTTCCAGGTTTTCAAGCTGACCCAATTCTACCGGGATCTCGCCCGAGAGCTGGTTCCGCCAGAGGTTCAGAAACTCCAGGCTCTCCAGATCACCCAGCTCCGGCGGGATCGGACCGGTCAGTTTATTCGTGTCCAGGTGCAGTGTTTCCAAACGGGACAGCTGTCCTATTTCGGCGGGGACAGATCCGGCAAGTTCGTTTCTGGCCAGGTTCAGGTACTCAAGACTGGAAAGTTGTCCCAGTTCCGGCGGGATCGAACCGGTCAGGTCATTGCCGGCCAGTTCCAGTCGCTCGAGTGTGGTCATCTGTCCCAGTTCCGGCGGGATCGACTCCGACAGGTTGTTGTTTTCGAGATCCAGCACTTCCAGATTGGCAAGAGAAGCGAGCTCATCGGGAATGTTTCCCGACATTTCGTTGCCGCCCAGATCGAGGATCCTGAGCTCGTCAAACTGGGAAAGTATGACCGGAATGACGCCTGATACCTGGTTGCCCGCCAAGTCCAGTTCCCGCAGCAGGGACAGATTGACGAGGTTCCCGGGCAAACTGCCCGCCAGGCTGTTCGACCGCAGTTCCAGCCGGATCACCCTTCCGTTGGCGTCGGTTGTCACGCCGTGCCAATCGGTCAGGGGTTCTTCACTCAGCCAGTTTTCAGCATCCTCCCAATTCGGACCATCCAACGCGTGGTAGAAATCGGTCAGCGTCGTGCGATCGCTGATATCGATGGACACGTTAACGGTCACGCTGGCCGAAATTCCGCCGGAGGTGACGGTAACGGTCGCGCTGCCGCTCCGCACGGCCGAAACCAGGCCGTCGTCACTCACCGTCGCCACCGACTCGTCGCTGATCACCCATTTCACCGCCGCGCCATCGACGGACCGGCCGTTTTCGTCCAGCACCGAAGCCTGCAGCCTGGCGGTCTCGCCAGCCTCGGTCAGTGTTACTGACGACGGCTCGATAGTGATTGTTCGTGCCGACTGGGATACCGTAACCGTGGACTTTCCCTGTTTCTGTCCCGCGGTGGCCGTGATATCCGCCGTTCCATTGCCGAGCGCGGTGACGAGCCCTCCACTGCTCACGGATGCCACGGAAGGATTCCGGCTCGCCCAGACCACCGTCTGGTCCGACGAGGCCGCGCCAGCCTCGTACTGCACCTGCGCGCCGAGTTGCACGGACTGGCCGATCGCCGTCAGCGTGACCGCGCCCGGCGTCACGACCACGTTCGCCGGTCCGGTCGATCGTGTGGGACTGTCCTTGCCGCAGGAGGCCAGGGCAAGCAGGGTGACTAGGAATAGGATGTGGAGTGGATTTCTTCGGGCTCGGTTAGGTTGCAGTGCGGGCTTTATATTAAGGGAAGAAGAAGGCGAAATCGATTCGCGGGTTGAATGGTGTTGGCAATGCATTATTTGGATACCCTTTACGGTTGATTACACGGACACACTTAGACGCTCGAGATAGACGGACGCAGTCTTAAATGGACGGATGTGACGATTGTTATCCTGACTTCGATTACGCGCTTGGGATCGGGTGAAACGAACACCACGGGTGGGGTGCGCCGTGAACCGTCACTGCGACGCACGCTCCTCCAAGGCTGTTCTGATCCACCTATTCAGGCTCATACCGCTTTCTGCCGCCAGGCGTGAAACCCGTTGATGCAGGTCGGGGCCGAGCCGAACATTGAGTTTACCGGAAAAAGGCTTTCTGGGTTCCACGCCGTCCTCGTGACAAGAAACGAGATACTCGTCGATGGATCGGTGGAACTCGTGTCGAAGCCCATCGACGTCGGTAGCCTCAAAGGTGGCAATCGGGTAGGAGCCGCTGTTGACCACACGTCCGTGAAGTCGTCCCACCGACTCGTCGTATTCGACCTCGGCGGCGTATCCTTTGTATTTCATCATGGCTTGACTCCTATGGTTTCAAGGAACGCGGCAATGTCACGCACCGTCGCTCTTCCTGTTTCTCGTTCGGAGTGGGGGCGGTGGATTACGATACGTTCGGTTCCCTTTCTCAGCAGCACGCGCGAACCCGCACGTTGCGATACCTCGACTTCCACTGCCTCCAGCATGGACACGATATCCGACCATCGGATACCTGCCGGCGTCGGTTTTTGAAACACGCTCTCCAGGATACGCTGATGCTTGGTACGCATAACACATACTAAGTACCAATATTAGTACCACACCGCAAGCACTTATCCAGAAAGTCCAACCTTAAATGTGAATACATTGGATGAAGGGCAATCCGGCTTCCACACAGAATCTCCCCGGTAACGTATCAAGGCGCGCTCTCGCTAGCCGGATATCTTGGATTTACGATATTGAGTAAAATTACTCAACAGCGTAAATCCCGGATCGCATTGCCGCCAGACGAACCCTTCGCACAAGATCCTGCCCACTCCCAGTAGACGGCAGTCCGCACAACTCACGGCGGGCGCATATTTCAAGGCAACCACGCACCTCACGGCACATCCGAATGCGTCTGCTCGGCCACGTGCGCGGCGAATCCCGAACCCGCCTCCGCGTAAAGGTAGTACACGCTCGATGCGCCGGCCGTTTCGAGGGGCTCGATCTCGTCGGGGAATCGGGCCGTGGCTGCTACCCGGCCGCTGAACGAGGCGGTCTTGAGCTGATCGAGGACGGCGAGATTGGCGGCCAGGTTCGGCAGCGTCAGCATCACCAGCTCAAGGGTGTGGGCTTCCCGTACGCGATCCCAGAAGTCCGCGTCGCTGACGTCACCCAGCAGCACGTGGCGGCCGTTAGCCTGCTGACGTTCTACTTTTACCGCGTCGATGTCCACGCCGACGACGCTCCCGCCGTGGAGCCGATGCATGTTGTCGTACGCCGCGGTGCCGACGCGGCCCATGCCGATCACCGCAATCTTCGATCCGCCGATATCGAACAGCCGGTCATCGGCGAGCCGCTCGGGCCGTTGAAGGCGGTTCCACCACGTCCGGTACCGGGCGTGGATCTGTTGGGACCGGACGTTGAGGCCCGCCGCGACGACGCAGGACAGGGCCAGGGCGATCGCGATGACGATCAGCCAGCGGCCGTCGAGCCAGCCGTTGCCCACGCCGATGGCCGCGACGATGAGCCCGAATTCACTGAAGTTGGTCAGGTTGAGCGACGCCATGAGCGAGGTCCGGGCCCGCAACTTGAACCCCGTCAGCAGGGCGTAGAAGAACGCGGATTTGAGCAGCACCAGCGGCGTAATGGCCGCGCCGACGAGCACTACCTCCAGCGTGAGCGGACCGGACAGTCCGACGGAGAGGAAGAAGGCGAGCAGGAAGAGATCCTTGAAGCCGAGCATGGTCTTGGCCATTTCGTCGGCTTTGTTGTTATTGGCGATCAGCACGCCAATGGCGAGGGCGCCCAGGTCGCCCTTCAGGCCGACCAGCTCGAATATCTCGGCGCCGCCCAGTGCAAGCAGAAAGCCGTAGAGGACCAGGAGTTCCCCGTGGCCGACGCGCCGAAGAACAAAAACCAGCAGCGGCCGTACCGGTATGAGGAGCAGCACCAGCAGTGCCGTGAAAGACGGGCTCAGGCCCGTCGAGAGCGCGATAAAGACGACGGCGGCCAGGTCCTGTACGATGAGTATGCCCACGGCGATCCGGCCATGCAGCGAAGCCGTCTCCCCCTTCTCTTCCAGCACCTTCACGACAAACACCGTGCTGGAAAAACTCAATGCGAAGGCGATGAGCAAAGACCGGCCGAGATCAAGACCGGAGAAAAGCGACGTACCCCAAAGGGCGAAGGCAAAGATGGCCGTTCCGAAGGCCATAACGACCAAGGCCATATGCAGTCCGGTGACGGCCCAGACCTGCGGTCGCGCGAAGGTGCGGAGGTTCAGTTTGAGGCCGACGATGAACAGTAGCAGGGTGATGCCGAGGTCCGACAGTCTCCGGAGCACTTCTCCGCCGCCGATCCCGTACAGGTTGAGCACGAATCCCGCGCAGAGGAATCCGACCAGGGGCGGCAGCCCGACGGCCCTGGACAGCAGGCCCAGCGCGAACGCTATGGCGAGCCAGGCCAGGTCTCCGAAGGCAAAGGCGATCTGTTCGAAATCCATAATGCAACCATTCTTCTCTACAACTCGTTATTTTAGATAGCGTGTCGTCCGTCCAGATTCATTCAACCAATTATCCGCCGCGCACTACCGGTGTCAACGCAAAACCACAGTCGGAGAGGTGCGGATTGGAGTAAACATAATGGCAGGCAAGACATCCGGAAAGTCAACAAAGCCAGC
The DNA here is from genome assembly GCA_022821935.1 of Candidatus Latescibacterota bacterium. GTDB lineage: Bacteria > JAAXHH01 > JAAXHH01 > JAAXHH01 > JAAXHH01 > JAAXHH01. The sequence goes on along the minus strand of JAJECR010000299.1, from coordinate 4,607 downwards.
GGCGACTGCTGGCGTGAAGGACGGCGCGACAGCCGCCCCAAAAGGGACTGGCAAAAAGCCGGTTCTCCTGTCGGGCGGCAACCCTCAGATCGCGAAGGCCGACGGAGACGCCCCCGTGCAGGCCTACATCGCGGCCATGCCGGGCTGGAAGAGCGAGCTGGGACGTAGCCTTGACGAACTCATCGTCCGCACCGTGCCCGGCGTGCGCAAGGCCGTGAGGTGGAACTCGCCCTTCTATGGCATCGAGGAGCAGGGCTGGTTCCTGAGTTACCACGTATTCACGCGCTACGTGAAGGTGACGTTCTTGCAGGGCGCGGCATTGAAACCCGTTCCGCCCGGCTCGGGCAAGGACAAGGACTCGCGCTGGATCGACATCTACGAGGGCGAATTCGACACGGAGCAGTTGGCGAAGTGGATCCGGCAGGCGGCCTCCATGCCCGGTTGGCATGGGTTCTGACAAGTAGTGAGAGGGAGAACCTTCCGGGCTGTCGGGGCTGCCGGCCCGCCAGGCCTGCTAAATCCCACCCGGGAGTGCGAACAGGCCGGACTGACTGCGGATTGGGTTGTTTCATCCAATACAGTTGCTAAAGGTAGTTAGCACTCTTCCTTCAGATCAACTCCCGGCCACGGCGCCAGCGGGCACGGACACGGCTTCCTGGCCAACATGCTGACCTGTTCGTCCAGGCTATCGATCAGTAAATCCTGTTCCGCGAGCCCACCGGCAAGCGACTCATCAAGCGGTGTGTTGTGCCGGTAACCCCGACGATGCATTTCTGCGACAAGCGCTTCGTGCCGTCTGTACAGTGCCGCGAGCCGTCCGACCCACCGTTTCGTTTCCGGGTGCTCCCTGTAACCTGTTTTGCCCAGTGTGAGTATGTTCCATAGGCCATGCAGCTCCCGGTGCTCGCCGAGGAGGTGCTGACGACATAGGATGGGGGGAGGGAGGTCCCAGATTCGCATGGTGAACGACCACCGTAATGGGTCCGATTGGGTTGTTTATTCTTCGTCGAACATGTTTACGAGGACTTCTGTGTCCAGTAACCAATCAGCGCTCGTTCATTTCGTCCCTGGTGAACTTACGCCCGCCAGTGGTTATACCTCCTTTTAACTCACCTATATCATTCGTGGCTCGGCAGAAGCAGGAGGTTTCAATGGGAACGTCGGCGCGGGCTTTCGCGAACTCCAGTCTCTGCCGAAGCAGACGAAGCTCGCTGGCACCGCCCGCTTGTTCGACGCATTCAACCAGCCCCTGGAGCGCCCACACGTTGTCGGGATGCTGGCAGCAGCGCGGCAGGCTGCTGTCGTAGCCGAGGTCGGCGCGAAACTCGGCTTCTGCTTCGCTGAACAGACCCTGCTCGGCGAGGAGGGCGCCGAGGGCGTGGCGCGGGGGATGCATCCAGGCCCAGGGTTCGGTGTAATTGAGCGCGTCGTCGCGCGAGACGGCAAGGCGCAGGCTGTCGAATGCGCGGTCGTAGTTCCCCTTCCGGTATTCGAGCTCGCCGTCGAGCATGGCCGCGCCGATGCGGAGCATGTCCCGCACCGTGTTGCTGAGAAAGATCGCGTCCTCGGGTATCGCGGACGCTGCCCGGTCGAACGCGTCGCGGGCGGCTTCCGCCTCTTCGATATGGCCGAGAGCGGCGTGCGCCACACCTTGCCCATAGGCGTGCATGGCGGTTTCGATCGGTCGAAGCGATGACTCCTGCGGCGCGAGCGATGCGATAAGGTCGTGCCAGCGTCCGAAGCGAACCAGGACGTGGATGCTCATGGCGGAGTAGCCGTCGAGGATGGAGGCCATGAAAGGCGCGCTCCGGGCGATCAGGTCGGGCGTGGCCATCGCGCGGATCCGGTTGGCGGCATGGATGGCTTTGCCGAACTGGCCGAGAAACATGGCGGTGTACATGTAGAGATGGAGGTCGTGACACCGCATGGTGGTGTAGAAGTTCTGGTCTCCGGCATAGGCAAGGTACTTGTCGTCGGCACAGACCGCACGTTCGCTCTGGACCACCGACTGCGCCCAGTCGCCGCAGAGGACGTAGATGTGTGCCGACATGTGCTCCAGGTGGCCGGCGTCGGGCAGCAGCCCGCGCAACAGGTCGGCCGCGTTGAGCCCGCGCTCCGGCATGGGCGACATTTCCAGCATATGGATGTACAGGTGGCAGATGCCCGGATGGATGGGCCCGTTACGCTCGATCCGCTCCATCCAGGACTCCATGACCGGCATCACCTCGCTCGTGTGGCCGCGCGGGTTGGGCTGCCCCGTCTGAAGGTCCCATAGCTGGCGCGGCGTGCAGTTCATCGCCGCGTCGAAATAGAGGGCGGCGACGTCGGGATCATCCTCAAATGCCTGACGCGTGTCGCGCATGGCGGCGGCGTAGTCCCAGTGCCAGGCGTTCAGCACCTCTGTGTCGCGTTCGTCGCCGTTCCGGTATCGCGTCGCCAGGGCCTGGATGAGGGCCTGCTCGGCCGGCGTCCCATCGCCGGCGAGCGAGACCGCAGTGGTCACCGCGTCATGGCAGATCGGCAGGGTTTCGGCGATTTCGGCTTCCGTGTATCTGATCCAGGCCCGGTTGTAGTGGGGGCCGTTCGCGTAGGCGATCCCCCACCAGGCCATGGCACAGGCGGGATCCGCTTCGGCCGCGCGTCTGAAACAGGCAACCGCTTCCTCGTGGTTGAAGCCGTAGGTCCAGTTCAGTCCGCGGTCGAACCAAAGCTGGGCGGTATCCGAATCCGTCGTGACTTTGCGAGACCAGCTTCCAAGATCGAAGTCATAGTTCATGTTGGTTTGCTCACAGTTAATCTATTGCGGGTTGGTGCGCGCTGTGGGCCGTCGGTTGCCGGGCTTACGCGGGCTGTGGGTCGACGGTTTCACACTTACTGTCGATCGACGCCTTATGCGGGCTCAAGGTAACCCGCGGCCTCGGCGGCCTGTGCCCATTCTAAAGTACGATAAAACGCCCCGCGCGTCACCGTCGCAAATCCCTCAATCAACAGTGATTCCCTGAACGGGGCGAACCAGGGCCGCGAATGGGCTGCCGAGAAGGTCTCGCGCAAACGGTCGACCGTGTGTTGAGACATCGCCGGCACGGCAACGAATGCCGGCATCGGCACGGTCTCTGTCGCGTCCAATACGCGGACTTTCTCCGTCAGCTGTGGCTGGTACTTCCTGGCGAGCATGTGCCAGTAGGCGTCCAGCGGCCCGATGTCGATACTGCCGTCCGCCACGCTTTCCAAGATGCGCCTTGCCGTGACGAGATTGCCGACGGAGTGGCGGTAGAGACGCGGACGATCCACGCTGCGGTAGGCCAGAAGATGATGTCTCAATGCGTTGAAGCCCGACTGCGAGTGTGCAACGGTCCAGCCCACGGTACCTCCGAAGGTGTCGGATAGCTCGCGATAAGGCGCATCGTCGCGCACGATCAGGTCGGTCCGGGACAGCGCCTTGCCCCCAGCCCAGGACGCGGCGGGGATAGGCGATGCCAGGGGCACCACGTCGGCAAGGTCGAGCGCAATCGGGTATCCGCACATTTGCACACAACCGATGTCGCTGCGTCGCCAGAGTTCCTCGAGCGGCTGCGGCGTCGGGTACGGAACGTAGTCGAACGCTGTGCCGGCGTCCTCGGCGACATGGGCGATGAGATCCTTCCAGGCCGTCTCGGCTTCGGGGCTCACGGCGTACATCCGGGCGTTGGAGATGAATGCCATCTGCAGAGGCCTTCAGGTTCCTTCAGGTTAGTGGTACATATCGCTCAACCTCGATCTGGTCCTCTTTCGCCTGAGCCTGCGCGACGTCGTAAGCGGCCTGCAGGCGTATCCAGGTCTCCGTGGTCGAGCCGAAGGCCTTTGCCAGCCGGACCGCCATGTCGCCGGAGTTTCCCATTTTCATAATGTAAAGTGTCTATGGTCACTTGTCGAGAGCGACTAGACGCTCCGCTCTCTCTTCGTAGACGCCTGTTTGTCATACTAGTACGCGGCGCCAGCGGTTTCACAAAATACGCAATTTCCATTCAATGCTTCTCTTACACAGAGACTGCCCGCGACGGTCTCTGTGTTTCAACAGACTTCGCAGCTTCAGCGACTGAATCAGAGTACTTGACTTTACAGATAGTATGATATTTTATCATACTAAAGGAGATTGCCATTATGAAATCCAAAATCGCTATCACATTGGACGAGAAAATTGTCGAACAACTCGACTATTTGGTTATGCGGCAGATGTTCAAAAATAGAAGCCAGGCGATTGAAGAAGCCGTGTTTGAAAAACTTGACCGGCTCAAGCGGGGTCGCCTGGCACGGGAATGCGCAAAACTGGATCCTGTTGTGGAAAAGGAGTTGGCTGAAGAAGGACTCCGGAAGGACATGGACATTTGGCCCGAATATTGAGAGGAGAAATCCGCTGGGCCGACCTGAGTCCCACCCGTGGCCAGGAACAGGCCGGACGACGCCCCGTACTTATCCTGAGCCATGAGGTCTATAATCAGCGTTCCGGTACCGTGATCGCCATGGCGATCACGGGGCAACCTCAACGAGCGGGATTCCCCCTGACCCTTCCCCTGGATTCAAAAGATCTGCCGAAACAGTCCTGGGTCAAGATCGGACAGGTTCGAACC
>JAJECR010000001.1 GCA_022821935.1 Candidatus Latescibacterota bacterium | reverse complement strand
CCGGCTGTTTTCCGGGGCTGGAAGCTCCGTGATCACGGTAGGCGTCAACAACGTATTCGACCAGGCCCCGGCGGTGATCTTCAACGGCGCCCTGGGGACGTCGGACGCATCGACGTACGACTTCCTGGGCAGGTACCTGTACGTGCGCCTTTCCCACTTCCTGTAGCAGGCGGCGAATAGAGGGCGAGGTTCCGGTAGTGGCCAACCGTCGTATATTGCCCGGCTTGTTGAGTATAATTGTCGCGATAGGCACTACCGGAGCTTACGCCCAGGACGCTGAATACCCGGACGAAAGCCAGGTCGAATACGTCTTCGACGAGGTAACGGTCACGGGGTCCAGGATTAAGAGTGAAGCGGGACAGTCCACGGCACCGGTCGTCGTCCTGTCCCGCGCGCAAATCGTTGCCCGGGGCCTGGCCTCCGTCGGAGACGTACTTCAGACGCTCACAGTTCAGTCCAACGCCACCAATACGCAGGCCAATTACAGCGGCGACGGAGCCACCCGCATCAGCCTCCGCGGCCTGGGCGCCCAGCGGACGCTGGTCCTGGTCAACGGCCGGAGGTTCGTGCCGGGCGGTCTCGGCGCGGACGCCGCCGTCGATCTGAATTCCCTTCCATCCACCGTCATAGAACGGATCGAGGTACTCAAGGACGGGGCCTCGGCGGTCTACGGCTCGGACGCCGTGGGCGGGGTCGTCAACGTCATCACGCGGACGGACCTGGACGGAATCGAGGTCGAATCCTACCAGGGGATCTCCGGCGACGGCGACGGGGGCGCTATCGATCTTGCCCTGACCACCGGCCTGCGAAGTGCGCGCGGGAATATCCTTTTCTCCGCTGGATATCACGACCAGCGGCCGGTCTGGACCTATGAGCGAAGCTTCAGCGAAACGGACAAGACCTACAACTGGGCGAAAAACGACGGGTCCTTCACCACCAGCGGCAGTTCCGCGACTCCCGAGGGGCACATCGTCGACCATTCCGGCGAAGCGGGCAATGCCGCATGGCAGGCCGTCAACGCGGCGGCGGGCGCCGGCGCCGGGGACTACCACCTGGATCCGGCCGCGGGATGGCGACCCTTCAACTATGCCGGCAACTCCCTGGACGGGACTGGCGACCTGTACAACTACCAGCCCGAGAACTACATCTACACCCCACAGACGCGGTACACGGCCTTTCTCAGCGGCAAGTACGCCTTAAGTGACCGCCTGGGGACCTACTTCGAGGTTTCCTACGCCAACCGGCAGTCCGAACAGAAACTGGCGCCCACGCCCCTTTTCACCATCGAAGAAGGCATCACGGTCTCGGCCGGCAACCGGTACAACGCCTTCGGCCGCGACTTCGTGGACGTTCGCCGCCGCTTCGTGGAGGCCGGCAACCGGATATTCAACCAGGATATCGACACGTACCGCATCGTGCTGGGACTGACGGTTCCCGTGCTGGGCGTTGATTCCGATCTCTTCTTTGCCTATGGTCGCACGTCAGGCAACACGGTCAACCGGGGCCGGTTCATCCGGAGCAACCTCATGCGCGCGCTCGGTCCGGACGCGGAATGCACCGACGGGTGCGTGCCCCTTGACATCCTGCACGGCGCGGGGACCATTACCCCTGAGATGCTGGCCTACATCCAGTACACCGGCGTCGCCCGCGGATACTCGCAGCAGAAGATCCTGCAGTGGAACCTGACCGGAAACCTGGCGGAACTGGAACACGGACCGCTGGCCGTGGCCGCGGGGGTGTCGTCGCGCTGGGAGTCGGGCGCCTACACGCCGGACCCGATTACCGCCTCGGGGAACACGACTGGATTCCGGTCCGAAGCCACCGAAGGCAGTTACGCGGTCTCGGCGCTTTACGGGGAGACCAGGCTGCCGGTCTACTACGGCAAGGGGGTCGGAGTCCACCTGACGGCGGCCGGCCGGGCCTTCCACTACGATACCTTCGGTTCGGGCTTCACCTATGAAACCGGTGCCAGTGTCGAACTGCCGCATGGGCTGGTCCTGCGCGCCACCTATTCCAATGCATTCCGGGCACCCAACATCGCCGAGATGTTCCTGGGTGCCAATGACGTGTTTCCCCTCGTGAGCGATCCATGCAGCACGATAGACGAAGGAGGAAACCCCCGGGAATTGACCGGGCAGCAGAAGCAGCACTGCGCCGCCGCGGGCATACCGGCCGGCTTCAGGGATTCGAGGGCGCAGCTTCGCGCCAGGGAGGGCGGTTCGACCGATCTCGATCCCGAGAAGGCAGCCATGATCACGGGCGGCCTGAGCTATCGGCCGGGCTTCGCGGATGACCTCAATGTAAGTCTGAACTACTACCGCAACCGGATCGAGGATGAAATCGGGGCGCTCCCGGCGGGCGTCATCCTGAGCAATTGCTACTCGCAGGACAACCCCACGAACTGCGAGCAGATCGTTCGGGACGCCGACACGCGCCTGATCTCCCACATCATTCAGACCAACACTAACGTCGGCGAGACCGAGACTGCGGGTCTGGACCTGGAGGTAGGGTTCAATAGAAACATGGCCTGGGGCATACTGTCGGCGCGGCTGGAATCCAACATGCTGATCCGGTACGACCAGTTCCTTCCCACTGGCGGTGGTACGGCAGTGATCAAGGCCAGGGGATATTATGACGTGGGCGTGTTCCCCCGGTGGCGGCACGCCGCTTCGCTGGACCTGAAGGGGCGGCGCGCCTCGGCGGGACTGACCTGGGCGTACGTCGGCGGTTTCGTGGAGTGCGAGGACAACGACTGCAAGGGGCTGTACCGGTCCGACGTGATCGAAAATCCGGTATTCCGGGATGTCGAGTCCAATAGCGTTTTGGGACTTCGAGGGACGTACAGGCTGTTTACGGGCGCAGGCGGAACCGTGCTGACCCTGGGGATGAACAACGTACTTAACCAGCCTCCGGCCGTGATCTTCAACGGCCTGCTGGGGACCTCGGACTACACCTCTTACGATTACATGGGCAGGTATCTGTACCTGCGTGTGTCGCACTACTTGTGAAATGACTTCGGAAGTTGAGATTCCGTTGGCTTAATGTCACCCGGAAGTCGGCCTGTCGTCCCGATCGCTAGTCACATCACCAGGAGCCGGAGGAGGATCCCCGTCTTCCCCATTCGATCCCTGTTCACCGGTTTCTTCTTCATCTGATCCAGTCTTGCCGCTGTCGGATTCACCGGAATCTTCCGACGGGCTTCTGCCGTCTTTAGTCTCTTCCGCCTTATCTGATTTCTCATCCATCTCGTCACTAATTGCAGGATCACCATCGCCTTTACGGTCGACTTCAGCCTCGTCCGCCTTCTCCTCCGGCTCCTCCGAGTACCCCATTTCCACGTCGTAGTCGTAGATGAACTCATCGTCGTCGGCCCAGTAGTTGCGGCCGGTTCGTTCCTCGCCGGTCGGGGTGGACGAACCTCGGGGCAGCGTCGGGGTATCTGGTTCGCCGGTGGCCAGCGCGGGCTGCTCCTCATCGCCGCCATCGCCGCCATCGTCGCCTCCACCGCCTTCCCCGTCGTCATCACCGTCGTCCTCCTCGGCCTCTTCGGTTTTCCTTCTGCTCCTGCCGATCAGCGCGGCGATACCCATGCTGATGAAATACAGCACCACGAGCGGTATCGCCACGAGAGTCTGCGTGTAAGGATCGCCGGTGGGGGTAATGACGGCGGCAGCGATGAATATGACAACGAAGGCGATGCGCCATACCCGTTTAAGCACGCCGGCGTTCAGGATGCGAAGCCAGGTCAGAAAAGCCACCACGGCCGGCATCTGGAACACGACGCCCATGATCAGGACCATCTTGTTCACGAGACCGACATAGAATCCGATATCCCACTGGGGCTTGATGTCCGGGACGTGCAGCTGG
>JAJECR010000189.1 GCA_022821935.1 Candidatus Latescibacterota bacterium | reverse complement strand
ACAGCTTCATGCTGTCCATCGCCACGGCGATGGGTTCGCCGTGGAAATTGCCCGCGCTGATGATCTCCGTGTCGCCTGGATCATCCCCGGCGAAGACCAGGGGATTATCGTTCGCGGCGTTCAGTTCGATGTTGATCATCCAGCGGGCGTAGTCGATCGTGTCCCGGACCGCGCCGTGTACCTGGGGTACGCAGCGCAGCGTGTAGGGATCCTGTACGTTGCCGGGATCGTCGGAACGCAGTAACCGGCTGCCGTGGAGTATGTCCCGCAGGAACGCCGCGCAGGCGATCTGCCTGGGATGGGGGCGGATGGCGTGTACGCGGGCGTCGTACGCGCGGTCGGTACCGAGCAGCGCTTCCAAAGTCATGGCGGCCGCGATATCCGCCGTAAGCGCGAGAACGGTTGCCCGGTGGACCAGCAAGGCGCCGAGTCCGGCCATAAGGGTCGTGCCGTTGGTGAGGGCCAGTCCCTCCTTGGCCTTCAGGCTGACCGGATGAAGCCCCGCTTCCCGCAGCGCGGACGCACCGTCGAGCCGCCGGGACCGGTACATCGCCTCGCCTTCCCCGATGAGCACCAGGGACATGTGCGCCAGGGTCGCCAGGTCGCCGCTCGCGCCGAGGGAGCCCCGGCCGGGTATGCAGGGATGGACACCCTCGTTGAGCATATCCACCATCAACTGCACGACTTCCGGCCGGATGCCCGAGTAGCCCATGGCGAGCGTATTCGCCCGGGTGACCAGCATGGCGCGCACGGTCTGCTCGTCCAGTTCGGGACCGGCGCCGGCCGCGTGACTCCGAATCAGGTTCGTCTGCAATTCGGCGACCTGGCTAGCGGAGATCAGCTTGTCCTTGAACCGGCCGAATCCGGTGGTGATCCCGTAGGCGATCCGGCCTTCGGAGACCAGCCGGTCCACCACTTCCCGGGAACGATTCATCCCGGGGAGGGCATCGGGGTGTATGGCCACGGGCCGGCCGCGTGCTACGGCGACCACGTCGCCGATGTCGAGATCGTAACCTGTCAGGGCCAATGCGTCCTGGGCATGTGCCATGCCTGCCACCCCCTGCCTGGTTATCAGTCCATCATGGGGATCTTGACGCCTCGGGATTTCGCCACGGCCACGGCTTCTTCGTAGCCCGCGTCCACGTGCCGGGCCACGCCCATCCCCGGATCGTTGGTGAGCACGCGCTCCAGGCGCGCGGCCGCCTCGGGCGTGCCGTCGGCGACGATGACCTGGCCCGCGTGCAGGCTGTATCCGATGCCCACGCCGCCGCCATGGTGGTAGCTGACCCAGGTGGCGCCGCTGGCCGTGTTGACGAGCGCGTTCAGCACGGGCCAGTCCGCGATGGCGTCCGAACCGTCTTTCATGGCCTCGGTCTCGCGGTTGGGACTGGCGACGGACCCGCTGTCCAGGTGATCGCGGCCGATGACGACAGGCGCGCCGACTTCGCCCGAGGCGACCAGTTCATTGAATCTCAATCCCGCCCTGGCCCTTTCTCCGTATCCCAGCCAGCAGATGCGCGCCGGCAGTCCCTGGAATTCCACGTGCCGCCGGGCCATGGTGATCCAGCGGAACAGGTGATCGTCCTCCGGAAACAGTTCGAGGATGGCCTGGTCGGTCCGGTAGATGTCTTCGGGGTCTCCCGAGAGCGCGACCCAGCGGAAGGGGCCCTTGCCTTCGCAGAACAGGGGGCGGATGTAGGCCGGGACGAATCCGGGATAGTCGAAGGCTTCCTTCAATCCGTTGTCATAGGCACGCTGGCGCAGGTTATTGCCGTAGTCGAAGACCACGGCGCCTTTCTTCTGCCATTCGAGCATGGTCTGCACGTGCACGGTCATGGAATCGCCCGAGCGTTTCTGATATGCGTCCGGATCGCTTTCGCGCAACACGCGGGCATCTTCCGGCGATAACCCGGAGGGTATGTAACCGTAAAGCGGATCGTGGGCCGCGGTCTGGTCCGTTACCACGTCGGGCACGATATCCCGGGCCAGGAGCTCCGGGAGCACGTCCGCGGCGTTACCTGTCAGGGCGATCGAACGGGCTTCCCCCGCGGCCAGCGCTTCGTTCACCCAGGCCAACGCGAGATCGAGGTGCTCCGCCACGGTATCCACCTGGCGCAGTTCGAGGCGCCGCCGGGCCCGCCACGGATCCACCTCCACCAGTAGTCCCACGCCGCCGTTCATGGTGATAGCCAGCGCCTGGGCGCCGCCCATCTCGCCCAGCCCGGCCGTAACCACGAGTTTTCCAGCCAGGCTGCCCCAGCCGTGTTTTCGCGCGAGGGCGCCGAAGGTCTCGTAGGTGCCCTGCAGGATGCCCTGCGTGCCGATGTATATCCAGCTGCCGGCCGTCATCTGGCCGTACATGATCAGGCCTTCCCGCTCCCAGGTATCGAAGTTCTCCTGCGTGGCCCAGGCCGGCACCATGTTGGAGTTGGCAATCAGGACGCGCGGCGCGTCCTCGTGGGTGCGGAAAATCGCCACGGGCTTACCCGACTGTATCATGAGGGTTTCATCGGGTTCCAGGCCGCGCAAGGCGTTCAGGATGGCTTCTAGAGCGACCCGGTTCCGGGCGGCCTTGCCCCGGCCGCCGTACACGACGAGGTTATCCGGATCGAAGGCGACCAGGGGATCCAGGTTATTCTGGATCATGCGGTAGGCCGCTTCGATGAGCCAGTTTTTGCAGCTCAGCTCAGTCCCCGTCGGTGCTTTCACGTTACAGTCCAGTAGGCTGCTTACGCATTCGATTCCCGGTTCTTCCACTTTTCGTAGGTGAATTCGGGACTGTTTATCATGTCGAAATGGGAACGCTCCCAGGTCCTGATCTCACCCGCCTTCTTTAGCGTGTCTTCCGCTATGTCGAGGGGGATCTTCACCACGCCGTCGACGTCCGCGAGCAACAGGTCGCCAGTCTGAACCAGCAACTGGCCGGCGACGAGGGGCCGGCCGACGGCCCGCACGTTGAAGGGACCGTGTCCGGAGACCGTGCCGAGACCCCATATGGGCAGCCCCGCCGCCCGGATACCCTCGAGATCGCGGACGCAGCCTTCGACCACCGCGCCCACTACGCCAAGCTTCCTGTGGATATGCGCCATGCCGTCGCCGAAAAGGGCGGCCCGCTTCGGACGGGTGTCGACATCCTTCATCACCGCGATCATGGGACCCGGCGTCTCGTTCAGCACGTCGTAATAGTCGGGCCAGCTCATGTTGGCCGGTGTGGCGTCCAGCGGAGTGACCTCGGAGGTTACGGCATACCCGATCACAGCGCCGAATTCGGGCGTCAGGTACTGTATTTCAGGTCCGGTGTAATCGTCATTTGAAACACCCTGAACTTTCTCCACGGCGTTGTAGACCGTGGCTGAATCGAATCCGGCCAAACCGGTCAATATGGCATCGTCCACGCGGGTCATCCTGAAACTCCTTAATTTGAAGGAAAGGCAGTTGTTCGACGTATAAAGAACCGTCGCAAGAGGAAGGGTCGTTTAATCGTCCTGTCTCGCAGGCTAAAATCGATATGGGGGGGCCAGAAATCAAGGGAAATACACCAGGAGTTCCCGTTTCCCAGGGCCGGACCCGGCAGTCGGATCGCTTGGTCCGCCTGGTCTCCACACCGGACTCCACGGATCGCCAGATCGATGTAAATGCGTTGACACGAGTACGTATTTACGGCATTTTCTCAGTGCTTAGCCAATTCACCGGCATGACAGAACAAGAACCGTTTTAAGGAGGGTTTCTATGCTTCGCATTACCTGTTTAGTCAGCGTGCTCGCCCTATCCATGGCTTTCGTGGCCATGGGCGGCACCGCCGCCGCCCAGACGACCATGCCTTCAGGCGGAGGCGAAATGGACCCCGGCCGGGGCATGGCTGAAGTCACGCTGTCCGGCGTCAAGGTCTCCGTCGAATACGGCCGTCCCGAGATGAAGGGAAGAGACATGCTGGCCATGGCGCCCGCGGGATTCGTCTGGCGCTTCGGCAGCAACAAATCCACGACCTTCACGACGGATGCCGATCTCATGTTCGGCGACAAGTCGCTTGCCAAGGGTTCCTACAGCGCCTGGATCAAGCACGTGGAAGGCGATTCCTGGTCGCTGATATTAAATAGCGAAGTGGGAATCTGGGGCGCGCCCGGCGCGAAGCGGGAGAACGACGTGCTGGAAGTACCGCTGACGTACAGCGTGGAAGACGAGATGGTCGAACGGCTCACCGTGAGACTCATGGACATGGAAGGCCAGGGTGCCTTGGGACTTGGGTGGGGTACCCACCGCCTGATTGTCGGTTTCTCGGTCAAGTAGCTCACCGCGGCGATCGCGCCCGGCAATCGCGCGATGTAATCCACAAAGGGACAGGTGCGTTACGCCTGTCCCTTTTCTTTACCAGTTCTCAGGGTTCAGACCGACGCGAATACCCGCATCCCTGATCTGTTGCCACGTGGTATCGTCGATGTTGATCCCGTCCCGGCGCCGCTCCGCCGCCAGGCGGAACTCCGGCTCGCCCGGCATGAGGATCTCGTCGAATCCCGGCGCCGTCCGGCTGGCCTTTACGTGGCGGATCAGGCCTTCGACTTCTTCGTAGTACCAGTCCGGATCCGTGAAGAACGAAATGTCGTAGACGGTGAAAAGCACCCCATTGCTCTCCACGATCTGCTCACCCTGCGCGCATCCCTGCCCACTCAGCGTACCACCGAGGATCTCCACGAGCAGGCCCAGGCTGTACCCTTTGTGGGCGACGATACCGCCCATGGGGAGGATGGCGCCGTTGGGCGGCGGTCCCTTGATCACGGTCGGATCCGTGGTGGGGTTTCCTTCATGATCGATCAGCCAGCCCTCGGGGACGCGCACCCCCTTGTTTGCGGCGACGCGTACCTTGCCCTCCGCGACGACAGACGTCGTCAGGTCCACCAGGACGGGATCGTCGTTTCGACGAGGGGCGGAAAAGGCGATGGGATTGGTGCTGATGCGTCCGTCGATGCCGCCGAAGGGCGAAATCTGGCGTCCGAACCGCCCCGCGTTGACGAAGGCCAGCCCGATCAACCCTTCCCGGGCCGCCATGAGCGGGTAGGCGCCCACACGTCCCACGTGGCTGGTCCGCCGGAGTGAAACCGTAGCCGTGCCGTGCGTACGCGCCTTTTCCATGGCCAGTTTCATGGCAAAGGTCCCGCCCACCTGGCCGAGTGCGCCGCCGTTGTCGACCACGGCAGTACAGGGACTGTCCCGGACGATGCGCACGTCGGCCCGGGCCTTGAACCGGCCTTCGTCCATGATGGCCTTGATGTATTCCGGGAGCCGGATGGCGCCGTGGGAATCATGGCCGAAAAGATTCGAATCGACGAGGTGATCCACCACGCTGCGGGCATCCTCTGCCGTGCAGCCTGCCGCCTCCAGCAACTCGCGGCCGATCTGATGCAGTTTCTCGGGAGATATTAAAGGCATTGGTCCCCTTTCTGGGTTTTACAAATACGCAATTCCTGCGTCTGATCCGTGGTTTGCATTTGTTCCGCGTCCTACTTCTACCGGGTCGATACTGGTCGAATCAGGTGCTGAACTTCTCCAGCTTCTTTCTCAGTCCGGATCGCTCCAGTACCGCCCTGTTGACCACGTAGGGAGGCTCCTCCCCCCTTGAAACGGCCAGGGCCGCCTTCATGCAGTCATGGCCGATATCGCGGAACAATTCGTGGGTCCAGCACGAAGCGTGAGGCGCCAGGATGACGTTCGGCAGGGACAGCAGTGGGTCGTCGGCGTCAGGCGGTTCCTGCTCGAAGACGTCAATGGCCGCGCCTGCGATCCAGCCTTCCTGCAACGCCTGCTCCAGTGCGCTCTGGTCGACGATGGCCCCGCGGGCCGTGTTGATCAGAAAGGCGTCACTCCTCATCATGCGCAATTCCCGCGAACCGACCAGGTAGCGGGTGTGTTCGTTCAGCGGGCAGTGTATGGAGACGAACGTGCTGCGATTCAACAGGGTCTCCAGGTTCACCAGCGTAACCCCAAGCCGCGCGGCCTCCTCCGTGGACACGGCCGGATCGGTGACGAGGATCCCGGACGGCTCGAAGGGCGCAAGCAGACGCACCACCTCGCGGCCGATCATGCCCATGCCGATCAAACCCACCTCGCGGCCCCTGATCTCGCATCCCATGTGATCGAAGCGGGTGTCCCACGAGTGTTTCCTTACGATGGCGTCCTTGATCGTCACCCGGTGGCAAAGACCGAGCATCAGGGCAAGCGTGGCGCTGGCCACGGGCCTGCGCGTGGCTTCCGGGGTGATGGTCACCATGACGTCCGCCTCCGTGGCGGCTTCCAGATCGATCATGTCGTAGCCCACCCCTGTCCGGGCGATGAGCGCCAGGCGGTCGATACCCGTGAGGCTGTCCCGCGTATAGGCCTGTCCCATGGATATGACCACGTCGAAGTCTGCGAGCTGGTCCGGGGTGACGGGACTCCGGTCCTCGGCCAGGAACGCGTGGGAAACCCCTGCCTCGTCCAGCTGGTTTATCCCGAAGTCCTTGAAAACGACCTCGCCGTCGGAACCCAGCAGGTCGGCGACCAGGGCTACGTGGAATTCATTGGGCATGAGAGATGAGTTCCGGGTTAACAGTGATCAGAACAGGATCTGGGACGTGGACTTGGCGATCAGCACCAGCGACACGGCCGCCATGCCGATCAGTCCCAGGCCGCACCCGTATCCGGCCAGGATGACGGGCGCGTAGGCGCGCCACCGTTTTTCTCCGTAGCGCCGTCCGAAATAGAACCTCCCCAGCATGGCGCCGATGAACGTGGGCAGCGTGTAGTGTATCCAGGCGCCCGTGCCCAGCCCGGCAACCAGGCCGTAGAACAGCAGCGGCGGCGCCTTCAACAGGCTCAGTACCCCGTAAAGAGCCACCGTGAATCCCATGCCGGCGCCGATGTACTCCCACTTTATCAGTTGCCCGATTACGTCCGAACCGCCCGGCAGGGTCGACTTGATCCAGATCGTTTCCATGGTCGCCTGCAGCGGCCACATCTTTTCGACGAAGGGATAGGCCGCCGACGGAATGGGCGCGAGCTTCCAGATCAGTGCGTAGAACAGGAAACTGAAGACGATGAGCAGCAACAGGCTCAATATATACAGTTTGACCAGGCTTGGGAATCGCGTTCGGGTGAGTTCCAATTGCCGGAAGGTCGCCACGACGCCGCTGTGATCGAAAAGGGGAACCGGGGCGAACCAGATCGCCACCCCCTTGTATCCCGAAAGGTAGAATGACCCCTCCCTCGCGTAGGGAAAGGATGATCCGTAGGGCGATCCCGTGAGGCCGATCATGCGTGCGCCGATGTAGGAGAAGAAGGGCGTCCACAGAAACCCGAAGACCACGGAGATCCAGATCGGAAACGTCGGTTCCAGGTAGTAGACCAGGAGTATGAAGCACACGGTTGAAACCGCCCAGAGCGCAATCGGGATGGGCAGCCTGAAATCGCCCCGGTCAGGCGGCGGACTGCGGGGTCCCTGGTCTCCGGAAGTTCCGGCGGGGTCTCGCCTCAACGCACGAACGAAGGCCACCAGGCCGATCAGGCCGATGACCAGCGAGGCGCCGATGGAGGAGAAACTCAACCAGAAATCGATGGTGTTGTTGATGGAAGTGGGAATGGTGCTCATTCCCGGCGCCCAACTGTGCAGCAGGCCGAAGTGGTAGAGGACCGGATTGGCGATGAAGGTGACCACGAAGGAACTGATGAAGGTGCCGACCACGATCCAGAACGGCAGGACGAATCCGACCAGGAGCGTGGCCAGGTCCGTGCCGATGCCGATGGGTGAAGCCGGCAGCACGTCCCGGACCCGCGGAGTGAAGTCCGCGAAGGGAATGGGGAAGACCTCCACGCCCTTAGTCAGCACCACGCCCGACACGGTCGGCACGACGACGTAGAGTATGCCCCAGCCCAGGCCGATCA
>JAJECR010000249.1 GCA_022821935.1 Candidatus Latescibacterota bacterium | reverse complement strand
TATCGGCGCGGACCGGATCGAGCTATACACCGAGCCCTATGCCGTGGCCTTCGCGGAGGGCCCCGAACAGATGCGGCCCGTCCTGTCGGACTTCGCCAGGGCGGCGGAACGCGCCTGCGAGATCGGCCTGGGCGTCAACGCCGGACACGACCTCAACCTGGATAACCTGGCGGTGTTCTGCGGTACCGTACCGAACGTACTTGAGGTCTCCATCGGCCACGCGCTGGTCGCCGACGCGCTGGACATGGGGTTGAAAAACGCCGTGGGGGCTTACCTGGGCGAACTTGAAAAAGCGGAAGTGATTTCGGTAAATACATCCAAACCATAAATCCGGTTTCCCTGGAGGTTGAAAACATGAAGATCCGATTAGCGCGTTTTGTCCCATTGGCTGTCATGGTCCTTGCCTTGTCCGGCCCATCCGGTCCGGCGATTTCCCAGGACCTGGCCGCCTTCGAGCAGAACGTCACGGAATTCACGCTCGATAACGGACTCACCTTCATCGTGGTGGAGAATCACGACGCCCCGGTCCTAAGCGTTCTTACCTACGCGGACGTCGGCTCCGTGGACGAGGTCAAAGGCATCACGGGCATGGCCCACCTCTTCGAGCACATGGCCTTCAAGGGTACCACGACCATCGGCGCCATGGACCTGGAGGCCGAGTACGCGGCCATGAAAAAGGTGGACGAGATTTTCGACGATCTCCGGAACGAGCGGCACAAGGGCCACCTGGCCGACCCCGAGCGCTTGGCCAGCCTGGAGCAGGCATTCGATGACGCCAAGACAGCGGCCCGGGAACTCGGCCGGTCCAATGCCATGGACGAGGCCATCGATCGCGCCGGCGGCACGGGGTTGAACGCCACGACCGGCCGGGACGCCACGCGGTATTTCTACAGTCTTCCCTCGAACAAGCTCGAACTGTTCTTCGCGCTGGAGTCAAACCGCTTCCTCGAACCGGTGCTCCGGGAGTTCTTCATCGAACGGGACGTGGTCAAGGAAGAACGTCGGATGGGCGAAAGCAGTCCGGTAGGACGCCTGGTGGAGGAGATGCTGAGCGCCGCGTACAAGGCCCATCCCTACGGCGAACCGACCGTGGGTCACATGGCGGACATTGATACCATGACCCGCGCGGAGGCGATGGATTTCTTCAGGCGATACTATGGCGCCGGCAACCTGACGATCATCATCTCGGGCGACGCGGACCCCGCGCACGTCAAGGAACTGGCCCACGAGTATTTCGACCGCCTTCCGGCCGGACCTCCGGTCGAACCGGTTGAGACGACCGAACCCCCGCAAATAGCGGAGCGTCGCGTAACCATGGAAGACCGTTCCCAGCCGGTGATCCTGATGGGTTACCACAAGGTCGACATCAACCACGAAGACGACGTGGTGTTCAACGTACTGTCGGATATCCTGGGAAGCGGCCGCACCAGCCGACTGTATACAAAACTCGTCAAGGAACAGAAAATCGCGGTGAACGCTTCCTCCTTCACGGACTTCCCGGGCAGCAAGTACCCCAACATGATCGTGTTTTTCGCCTTTCCGAGTAAGGACTACACTGCGTCGGATACGGAGCAGGCCATCGAGGAGGAAATCGAACGGATCCGTAACGAGGAAGTCTCCGAAGAGGAACTGTCCAGGGCGAAAGTGCGGGCCCGGGTCAACCTGATCCGCGGGCTCGAATCCAACATGGGACTCGCGACTCAACTGGCATATTTCCATGTACTTACCGGAGACTGGCGCAACCTATTCCACAGCATCGACGCGATCAATGAGGTGACCGCCGAAGATATCAAGCGCGTAGCCAACCAGTACCTGGTTTCCAAGAACCGGACGGTGGCTTCGATCGTTACCATGGATGATGACGGAACCGAATAACCACGGACCGACGCGAACATCCGCTGCCCTGAACACAGGAGTCGAACCCATGCGCAGTACCCGTCTTAAAACGGCTACACTTGGCCTGATGCTGGCAGGGCTGGTCTTCTCGGCCATGCCGGTCGCGGCACAGAAGGACTACAGGGAACTCCAATTCCCGCCGCTCAACGATATCGTCACCCCGACGCCCACCAGAGTGGTCCTGGATAACGGGATCATCCTGTACCTGGTGGAAGACCGCCGGCTTCCCATGATCAACCTGAGCGCCCGCTTCGGTGTGGGTTCCGTCAACGAACCGGCGGACAGGATCGGCCTGGCCGGGATCACCGGCGCGGTCATGCGCACGGGTGGGTCCACGAGCATGTCGGGCGATGAGATCGACGAGACCCTGGAGGGACTGGGCGCAGTCGTAGAGACGCAGATCGGCCTGGTTTCCGGTTCCGCTTTCATGTCCGTCCTGAAGGACAACGTGGATACCGTGCTGCCCATTCTCGCCGACATTCTCATGCACCCCGCCTTCCCCGAAGACAAGATCGAACTGGAGAAAGTCACCGCGCGATCCACGATCGCACGTCGGAACGACGACCCGACCGACATGGCTTTCCGGGAATACCGCAAGCTGATCTACGGAGCGGAGAGCGTGTACGCGCGGCACGCCGAATACGCTACGATCGATGCCATTATCCGGGAGGACCTCGTGGCCTTTCACCGGGACTGGATGCATCCGGACAACACCATGTTCGGCGTGTGGGGAGATTTCGACACGGACGCGATGGTAAAGAAGATCGCCGATGTATTCGGGGGATGGGAGAAGACCGGGTTCGTGCGGCCCGATCTGCCCGATGTCGAATATGCCTTCGACAGTACGGTAAACTTGATCCGGAAGGACGACATCAACCAGAGCACGGTCGTCCTCGGCCACATCGGCGGCGTCAGGGATAATCCCGACTACTTCGCCCTGCGGGTCATGAACGATATCCTCAGCGGCGGGTTTTCCGGCCGGCTCTTCCGCATCGTCCGGTCCGAGCAGGGCCTGGCCTACGCCGTCTTCGGCATCTACAGCGCCAATTACAACTTCCCCGGGATTTTCTACGTGGCTTGCATGACCAGTTCGG
Organism: Candidatus Latescibacterota bacterium; assembly: GCA_022821935.1. GTDB lineage: Bacteria > JAAXHH01 > JAAXHH01 > JAAXHH01 > JAAXHH01 > JAAXHH01. Next base: position 6,131 of record JAJECR010000249.1, on the reverse strand, counting down.
AAACCACGGCACAGGCGATACGATCTCTCCGGCACGAGGTCGGACGGATGACGACCGATGAAATCACGGAAGAGGAACTGAACCTGGCCAAGGACAGTTTTCTGAATTCCTTCGTCTTCAATTTCGATTCCCGTCGGGAGATCATCGACCGGCAGATGACTTACGAGTACTACGGCTACCCCCAGGATTTCCTCGAGAAGACCAAGACCGAGATCGAAAAGGTGACCGTGGAAGACGTCAAGCGCGTAGCCCGCGAATACCTGCGCCCGGACAAGATGCGCCTCATCGTGGTCGGGAACGACCAGGACTTCGACGAGTCGATGTCGGCGTTCGGCGAGGTCAACGAGATCGACGTGACCATCGCGCTCCCTGCCGTGGAAGCTCCGGAAGCCACCGAGGACGACGTGGCCAGGGGCAGGGCACTGCTGGTACGCTCTGCCGCGGCCCTGGGAGGGCTCGAGGCGATCGCGGCGGTAAAGACCTTCCGCGAGACCGCGGAGGTTACCGTGGTCCGGCCAATGGGCGAAATGAACATCACCATAGAATCACTGGTGTCCTTGCCGGACCAGTGGAAGACGGTTATGCAGACGCCCATGGGCAATATTGATTTCGTACTCAGTGGGGATCAGGGCTGGATTGTCGACCCCATGGGGAATACGCAACCCCTTCCGGCACAACAGCGGGATTCGACTATCGAGGATCAGTGGCGGAACCCGCTGATCCTGTACCAGCGGCTGGACGCAGAGGGGCTGGTGGTCCAGCATCTCGGGCAGGAGGAGATTGACGGCACTGCCGTGGAAGCGCTGCTCATCACGCCTCCGGGTCTCAACCCCTATAGGCTTTACCTCGACGCGGACACCATGTTTCCGGTGAAGTGGGCCGGCCAGACCATGTCGCAGCAGGGCCCCGTGGAAGCGGAAAGGACATTGAGCGATTACCGCGAGGTAAGCGGGATCATGGTGCCCTTCAAAAGGGCCGGAACGGAAAACGGAAACCCGGGCGACACGACCGTGACTCAGTCGGTCGAGATCAACGTGGAAATACCGGCGGACGCCTTCGCGGCGCCTGAATAACAGGGCGGCGTGGGAACTCGGTAACGGAACCGAAAGGGTTTACGAGGCGTTGGTTGTGAACGACGGCAGCGGGGAATCGGGAGGCGACGCGCTTTGGGAGACTGGACGCATTTGAAAGGACGCGGGCATGTCCGCTGACATCAAGCACCTGATCGACTGGAAGTACTGGGAAGACGTTGAGATCGTGGAGATCCTCGACCTGGCCCGGCGCGTCAAGCACTACCGCTGGGAGTACCAGGGCCGCATGCAGGGCAACACGCTGGTCATGATCTTCCAGAAAACTTCCACGCGCACCCGGGTGTCCTTCGAGGCGGGCATGACCGAAATGGGCGGGCACGCCATCAACCTGGACTGGATGGCGACCAACTTCACCTTGAGCAAGGTGCGGTTCGAGACCCGGTACCTGGGCCGCAACGCGGCGATCATCATGGCCCGGCTGAAGGACAACCGGGACCTGATGGAGATGGAGAAGGCCTCGACGGTGCCGGTCATCAACGGGTGCTGCAACCTGTATCACCCCTGCCAGGCCCTGGCGGACATGCTGACCATCGCGGAAGACCGTCCGGAGGGCGTGGCGGGCGCGCGGCTGACTTACATCGGCGTATACAATAACGTGGTGAACTCGCTGGTTTCCATCGCCGCGCCGCTGGGGGTTCACCTGACGCTGGTCTGTCCGATCCGGGAGTCGGCCAGCGTGGACGAGGAAAGCCGGGAGAAGCTGCTGGAAAGTGGACTGCTTACGGAGACGCTGGACGCTGAAGCGGCGGTCGGGGAGGCCGACTACGTCTACACGGACACCTGGCTCGACATGGAACTGTTCAATGATCCCGCCTACGCGGCCGAGAAGGAAAAGCGCAGCGGAATCATGATGCCCTACCAGATCAACAAGTCGCTGCTCGCCGACAGCCGCGCGAAAATCATGCACGACATGCCCATTCATCCCGGCTACGAGATCGCCGAGGACATGATCGAGCACGAGCAGTCGATCATCTACGACCAGGCGGAGAACCGGCTCGACGCCCAGAAAGCCATCATGCTCCGGCTGCTGAACCGGTTGTAGTTACTGCCCCGGAAGCGCCAGCACCACCAGTTCGGCCCGCTCTGACGCGCCGCCGATCGGTACGGCGATGTACTGCTTGCCCCCTGTCATGTAGGTCATGGGATTGCCCGTTGCGTTGCCCGGCAGCGGGATCTCGGCGAGCAGTTCGCCGGTAGCCGGATCAAAGGCCCGCAGGAACGCCTCTTCGCTCGCCGAGTCATAGGTCATGGCGTTGCCTCGGTCCGACACCTTCCGGTCCAGCACGATCCCCATCTGGGCTGCGAACAGCAGCGATTCCGTAAGCAGCGGGAAGGTCCGGCGGTCCCACCCCAGGACCGGCAGGTCCAGGCCTTCGAGGGCCGGGTAGTTACGCGGGCCGTTACCCACCGGGCTCATCCACGCGTGCTCTCCCGTATTCAGGTCGATGGCGGTGATACGGCCGTACGGCGGCTTGATCACCGGAAGGCCGTCCATGATGGTGGGCCCGTAGGCGAACCGGCCGGTGTACGAATAAGGCGCGTTCTCGTCTTCCGATTTGTTCACGGTCATGATGGTCGGCAGGCTGTAGGAAGGCACGTACAGCATGCCGGTCTCCGGGTGCACGGCCGCGCCCGACCAGCTCGCGCCTCCGACGAGACCGGGTACGGCGATCATGCCCTTCATGGTCGGCGGATGGAAAAGCGGCCCGTAGTCGTACTCGGCGATCGCGTCTATGGCTGCCTGGCGCAACTCGGGTGTGAAATCGATGAGATCGTCTTCCGTCAGGCCCTGCCGTTCGAAGGCCGCGGGTTTCGAGGGAAAAGGCTGCGTAGGCGCGGCGGTTTCGCCGGGTACCGTGGAAGGCGGCGTCTCCCGCTCCTCGATGGGCCAGACCGGCTCACCCGTGACCCGGTCGAACACGTAGGTGAATCCCTGCTTGGAGACCTGGGCGAGCGCCTGGATCTCGCGGCCGTCGACCGTGATTTCCACCAGGCTCGGTGCCGCGGGCAGGTCGTAGTCCCAGATGCCGTGATGCACCGTCTGGAAGTGCCAGACCCGCTCGCCCGTTTCGGCGTTCAGGCAGACCAGGCTCTCGGCGAAGAGATTGTCGCCGAGCCGGTGGCCGCCGTAGAAGTCGTTGGTGGGCGTGCTGACCGGCAGATAGACGTATCCCAGTTCCTCGTCCGCGCTCATCCAGGTCCATACGTTCGTGCTGCCCGTGGTCTTCCAGGACTCCTCCAGCCAGGTCTCGTTGCCGAACTCGCCCTCCTGGGGTATGGTCTGAAACACCCATTTCTGCTCGCCCGTCCGCACGTCGAACCCGCGCACGTCGCCCGGCGGCATGGCCGCGTCCGGCATACGGAACACGGCGAAGGAGTCGAGCACCGTCGCCCCGACGACGACCACCCCGCGGACAATCACCGGCGGGCTCGAGACGGCGTACAGACTGCGGTCGATGGGACGGCGCAGGCCCTTCGTCAGATCCACCCGGCCGTTCTCGCCGAAGTCCGCAACCGGTTCGCCCGTTTCCGCGTCCAGGGCGATGAGCCAGGCGTCGCCCGTGGCATACAGGATGCGCCGGTCGTCGCCTTCCTCCCAGTAGGCCACGCCGCGATGGACGAATCCCACGTTGGCCGGCGTCCCGTCCTCCCAGGTCCTCGGATCGTACGTCCAGATCGTTTCTCCCGTGGCCGCGTCGATGGCCGCCGCCTGGCTCAGAGCCGTGCTCGTATACAGCACGCCGTCGACCATGAGCGGGGTGGACTCGTTAACGAATACGCGCAGGGTGGAATCCGCCTCTAGGACGGCATTGTCGATGGAGTCCCAGCGCCACGCGACCTCGAGGTCTCCCACGTTCTGCCGATCGATCTCGGTCAGGGGCGAGTACTTGGTGCTCGCGTGGTCACCGGCGTACGAGCGCCACGCTACCTCGGTGGCGTCTGCATCGGAGGCGTCCATATCGGAGGCGTCACCAGTCTGGGTGGCGTCACCGGCGCAGGCGGCTATCAGGCCCAGGCAAAGGACCGAAATCGTCAATCCGGCCAGCCCGGTAAACGCGGAGGCTGGACATGTCTTTTTCATATGCTCATCTCCTGATATTCAGGTGTGAATCAATAGCGACCATTGAAGCGCGGAAGCCGGATCGTATCGAATTTACATTGTACAATTGTACAAGTGCTATACGCTTTTCATGCGCCTGAGATACACTTTTTATATGCGTGACGCGCGCTTTTCATGGGCAGTCCATCCGCGCTCGTCATACCACGTCTTGCACGCGCTCGTCATACCGCGTCTTGCACGCGCTGCCGTCTTGCTGGCGTTATGCGCGCTCGCCACGCCCCGTATTGCGCGCTCGTCATACCGCCGGTATGCAGCGTGATCAAATATACCCCGTTGACCCATCCGGCCGGACGTAACACGTGCGCTGCCAGTGCACTACCTCATTATCCTTCACCACTTCTTCATCTACGTCGATACCAAGCCCCGGCGTGTTACGAAGCTGCAGGTATCCGTCAACGGGCAGGTACGGATCGATGATGCACTGTTCCCACTCCGTGCCCACGGGCAGGCCGTATTCGAGGATCTTGAAATTGGGGGTGGCTGCCGCGAATTGCACGTTGACGGCGGTGGCTACGGGTCCCATGGGATTGTGCGGGGCGATGGTGACGTAGTGCGCCTCGGCGATGGCCGCGATCTTGCGCATCTCCAGCAACCCGCCGCACACGCAAATGTCCGGCTGAATGATGTCCGCGCCCTGCGCCGCCATGAGCTCGAGGAATTCGAAACGGGTGTACAGCGACTCGCCGGTGGCCAGCGGGACCTGCATCTGCGCGCGCAGCCGGGACCACGCGGGCAGGTGCTCCGGACGGAGCGGCTCTTCGTAGAAATAGGGATCGTAGGGCGCCAGGGCGTTGGCGAGCTGCAGGGCCCTTACCGGTTCGAATATCCGGGCGTGGGGGTCGAAGGCGATCTCCCAGTCATCCGGCGTCCCGTTGCGTACGTCCTCGAAAAACCTGGCGGCCGCATCACAGACCCTGCCCCAGCGTACGGCCTCGATATCCACCTGGTACGGGCTGGTCTTGAAGGCCGTAAACCCCCACGCTTCATGCAGCGCATGGGCCCGTTCCAAGAAATCCTCCGCCCTGCCGCCGGCGCTGTGGTACACCCGCACGCGGTCCCTGACCGTGCCGCCCAGAAGCATGTATACCGGCAGCCCCGCCGCCTTCCCGCTGATATCCCAGAGGGCGTGGTCCACGGCCGACATGACCGCCAGGCCCGTCCCGCCGGGCGGAAAGCGAAACTGCTGGAACAGTTTCAGCATGATGTATTCGATGCGCCGGGGGTCTTCGCCCTTGATCATCTCGAAAATGTAATCGGCGATCGGCTCCACGGACCTGTCCGGCCCGACCGAGTAGGCCTCTCCCCAGCCGTACAGCCCCTCGTCCGTCTCCACCTTGACCAGACCCCGGGACCGGTTTCCAAAGGTGCCGGCGTATGTTTTGATGGCGGTTATTTTCATGGGGAGGCTCCAGCGTATTTCACACGATACGCGGTCTCTGCGAATGGCAGCCGAGACGATCGGAACGTAGGTTTTGCCTTTGAACACGGAAGGATTGAGTTAATGCAAAATAGACGGGTGATTTCGGTGTGTCAAGGAGCGGAAACGCGACAGATCTTGCATGATGGAGGACGATTACAAACCAAGAACCGAGGTCCTCTGCCATGGTTGACTTGCACATACCAAATCGTATCTTGATTGAATGGGCTACGCCGTCGAACTGTTTTGCGATCCCGAGAGTGAACGGGCTGTTTGCGAAATCTGGGACGGCCTGGGGGCGGCCCTGGGGAAGCCTTCCCTGTCGGAACTCGGTGCCCGTCCCCATGTTTCGCTGGCAGTTTACAACGACGATCTCGACGCATCCGGATGCTCGGAGCAATTGTACCAATTCGCACGATCGGCGGCGCCATTCGAGTTCAAGTTGAGCAGCGTCGGTACCTTCCCGGGCGGTGAAGGCGTGGTGTTTCTGGCACCCTTGGTA
>JAJECR010000093.1 GCA_022821935.1 Candidatus Latescibacterota bacterium | reverse complement strand
CCGCTGTCCAACCTGGACGCCAAGCTGCGGGAAGAGACCCGGGACCAGATCCGGGCGCTGCAGACGACGCTGGGCATCACGGCCATCTACGTCACCCACGACCAGGAGGAGGCGCTGGCCGTTTCCGACCGGATCGCGGTGATGGAGGAGGGCGAGTGCCGGCAGCTGGACCGCCCGGACGTAATCTACCGCAGGCCGGCCAACCGATTCGTGGCTTCCTTCATGGGCAACATGAACCTGTGGGAGGGCGTCGTGGCGACCGCAGAGGGCAGACCGGTATTCAGGCACGCAAGCGGACTGACCGTCGTGCTGCCCAAGCCGGCCTCGACGGCCTCGCCGCCCACGTCAACCTCGCAGGATTCGCTGCCATCGCCGCTTGAAGACGTTGAACCGCCCGATGACGCGCAACCGGCCTATGACGTTGAACCGGCCGAAGGCACCGTTTGCCTGGCCCTGCACCCCCAGGCCGTGCGGTTGACCGAAGACGATTCGGACGGTACGGTCGGAGGCGTCGTATCCACCCGTCGTTTCAAGGGCGCGACGGTCGAGTTTACCGTAGACGCCGGGGGCATGCTCATCCAGGTCGTTGAAAGCGCCGAGGGGCCCATGGCCGCCCGTCAGCCCGGTGAGGGGGTGCGCGTCCATATACCCGGCGACCAGGCGATCATCCTCGAGGACTGAACCGGACCATGACCCTGCAAGCCGCCCTCCGGCAGCCCCGCGTCCTGTACGCCCTCATCCGCCAGCCCCGTGTCCTCGTATTCATCCCCCTGGGATTCATCATACTCGGATACATCGTCTATCCGGCCGCGCTCGTGCTCTGGGAGAGCCTGTTTCGCGAGGGACAGTTCGGTTTCGGCAACTACGGGGAGTTCTTCGATCCCGAATACCCGTCCTACATGGAAGGCCTCTTCAACAGCGTCATGGTCTCCGTGGGCAGCGTGCTGCTTTCGGCCCTCATCGGCGTGCCCCTGGCCCTCATCTTCACCCATTACGAGTTTCCCGGCCGGTCCGTATTTTCGGCGCTGGCCACGCTGCCCATCGTCCTGCCGCCCCTGGTGGGCGTGCTCGCCTTCCTGTTTCTCTACAGCGAAAGCGGCATGATCCCGCGCCTGATCCAGGCGGCCCTAGGCCTGGAGCGCCCGCCCTTTTCCCTGAACGGCGTCTGGGCCGTGCTGCTCGTCCACGGCTACACGATGTACGTCTTCTTCTACCTCTTTACCGCGGCCGCATTGCGTGGCATGGATCCCGCGGTCATGGAGGCGGCCCGCAACCTGGGCGCGTCGTCCTGGTTCAGCTTCCGCACCGTCACCCTGCCCCTGCTGACGCCCGCCCTCGTGGGGGCGACGCTCCTGGTCTTCATGACGTCCATGAATTCCTTCAGCGCGCCCTTCATCTTTGCCGGTGGATTCCGCTTTCTCAGCCTGAATATCTACACGTCCAAGCTGAACGGCGACATGGCCATGGCCGTCACGCAGACCGTGGTGCTCTCCGCCTTCTCCATCGCCTTTCTGTTCTGGATGCGCCGTTACGAGGGGCGGCGGCAGTACGCCATGAGCACCAAGGGCACGGCGAATGTCCGCCGCGAGATCCGGGGACGCTGGGCGCGCCTGCTCGCGGGCGCCGCCGGGATCGCCATGGTGGTCGTGCTCCTGCTGCCCCATCTGACCATCCTCCTGCTCTCCTTCGTACAGGACGGCACGTGGACGCACCAGATCCTGCCCCAGGTATATACAACGGACAACTACGGCCAGCTCTTTCAGGACCCCACCTTCTGGGAACCGATCCGCAACAGCCTGAACATGGCGGTGATCTCCACGGCGGCCGACGTGGCCATCGGCGTCACCGCGGCCTACCTGGTGGTCAAGGGCACGTTCCGGGGACGAAAGACACTCGACGCCCTCGTGATGGTGCCCTGGGCCCTGCCGGGCACGGTGGTGGCCATCAACCTGATCGTCGCCTTCAGCCAGGGCACACCGTTCAGCTTCGGCCAGGTGCTGGTGGGTTCCTTCTGGCTCCTGCCCATCGCGTACTTCGTCCGGCATTTGCCCATCGTATTCCGGGCCTCCTCGGCGGCCTTCCGGCAGCTGGACGACTCCCTGGAGGAGGCGGCGCGCAATCTGGGCGCGGGGTGGTTCTACGCCTTTCGCCGCGTCACCCTGCCGCTCATCGGTCCGGGCGTGCTCGCAGGGACTCTGCTCGCCTTCGTCACCGCCCTGGGCGAATTCGTGGCCTCCATCCTGCTGTACGTCTACGACAACCGGCCGATCGCCATGGAGATCCTGTCCCACCTGCGCCAGTTCAACATCGGCAGCGCCGCGGCCTACGCCGTCCTGCTCCTGCTCCTCGTGTCCGTCGTCCTGCTGGGTTCCAACTACTTCTCCCGCGGCACGGCGCAGCGGAGCCTTTCGTAATCCCCGCCGAATAACCACAGCCCGACAGGAGCCGCTCGTAACCGGTGCTCAAGCGTTCCGACTACTTCCTCTTCATCGCCGCTTTCATGATGGACTTCTGCACGGGCCTGGTGTCTTTCGCCGTGCCCCTGCGGGCTCTCGACATGGGCGCTTCCGTGGTGGAACTGGGGTTCATCGGCACCGCGGGCTCACTCAGCTTCACCGTGGCCTGCACCTTCACGGGCAAACTGGCGGACCGGTTCGACCGCCGCCGGCTCCTGGCCATCGCCGCCGGCCTGACCGCGCTGGTGTTCGGCATGCTCTTCCTGGCGGTGAACTACTGGATGCTGCTAGCGGGCGCGGCCCTGGGATGGGGATTGCTGGCCCTCTTCTGGCCGGCGGTGCAGGCGATCCTGGCCGAGGGCCGCAGCCGGGGGCAACTCGTCAGGACCCTCGGCACGTTCAACATGTTCTGGACCCTGGGATTCATGCTGGGACCGCTGGCGGGGGGCTATCTCTACCTCGTGGGTCCAAGGTTACCCTTTGCCACCGGCGTGACCGGCATGGTCGCGCTCACGCTGGCGATTATCGTGCTGCGGTTCAAGCCCACCGCCGTGCGGGACGAGGACCCGGCGGAGGATCCGCGGGAACACGTGGACACGGCCCGCTTCCGCTGGATCGCCTGGACGGCCAATTTCACGGCCTTCTTCATGATCGGCATGCTCAACAACCAGTTCCCCAAGCTCGCCACCGTCCTCCTCATCCGGCCCGATACGCTCGGCATACTGCTGGCCATCCCCCGGCTCCTGCAGATGGCGGTATTCCTCGTCGCACGGTACACGACGTGGTGGCAGTTCCGCCTCAGGCCGCTCGTCATTCCCCAGATTGCCGCCGTGGTCGGCATGGTCGTAGTCGCGACACAGGATTCAACCGTGGTGCTGGCCTTCGCCTTCGGCACCGTCGGGCTGCTGGTCGGCGCCGCCTTTTCGGCAAGCCAGTTCTATTCCTTTTTCCAGGAAGAACGAAAAGGGGAAAAAGGCGCGCGCAACGAGATGATCGTCGGCATGGGCATGGTATCGGGTCCTCTGGTCGGCGGCCTGCTGGCCCAGCTCATCGGCCTTCGGATGCCGTATGTGCTCTGCTGCGTCGTTTTGATCGCGGGCATGCTCGTCGAATACCGGTGGTATCGGAAGCGGGATTAGGGATTGCTCAAACGCGCCAATCGCGATCCTGGTAAATAAACGTCGAGATGTCGACACTCAATCCGACTAATCCTTTAACAATCCGATTTACCGCAGATCACCAGATGCAGTTGACTCTATGTCCTATTATCCCATTGATACGCACGCCACGGTCCGCGAATTCGAAGCCGCGGGCATTGCGACGAAGCAGGCGGAAGCCATCGTCAAAGCGATGGCGTGGAGCCGGAACGACCTGGTGACGAAGGAAGATCTGGACGGGTTCGCGACGAAGGAAGATCTGGAGAGGCTGAACACCCGTCTGGATTTGCTAAATGCGAAAATGGAGCAGTTCGCAACGAAGGCCTATCTGGAAAAATTCGCGACCAAGGCCGACTTTGAGAGATTTGCGACCAAGGATGACCTGGCCGGGTTTGTGACCAAGGAGGACCTCGCCGGGTTCGCAACGAAAGCCGACCTGGAGGCACTTAAAGATTCGTTAAATGCGAAATTAGAGCGGTTCGCAACGAAGGAAGACCTGGAACGGTTCGCAACGAAGGAAGACCTGAAAATTTTGAGAGCCGAGATGGCTGCGATCAAGTCTGACCTGGAAAAGCAGATCGGCAGCGCCGTCAACAAGATGCTGGTCTGTATGATCAGCATGTCCGCACTGATCGTTGGCATGATGAAATACCTTTGACCGGTGCTTCGCTTACAGGAGGGGTAGTTTAGTCTGGCATAACCTGCTCATTCGGCCTCGGCGACTTCCTTGACTACCTCAAGCGCCTTGGGCCAAGTTTCGTTGAAATACTCCACGAAGTCGTTAAACGTGTCCGTTTCCACGGTCAAATGGGTACCCCCGTCGGCGACCTTCAGCGTGTAGTTTTCAAAGGCCGGCGTCCACGACTTCACCTCGTCGCTTTCCGTGTCCTCCACGCCCTGCCTGATGTATCCAATATGGCGGATCGACATGAACTCGTACGGGCGGTTCTTGTCGATCATACTGACCATGCCGTCGTTATCCTTTGTCAGGAACCGTATCTCGCTGCCCTCGCTCCAGTCACCCACGAAGTGAGATCCCTCGGCAAAAACACTCGACCACTTCCTGAACGGTTCGTCATCGAACAGGGCATGCCACACCTGTTCCCTTGAAGCGTCAATGTTAATAGAATAGGTGAGTTTCTCTGTGGCGTTGTTTTCTGACATCAATCTATCCCCTCTCCAAGTCTGTTTTCGTCAACCACTTTACTCTTCATCTTGCATCAATGGCATCATCCTTCGCCAACCGCCAATTGTTCGACGACGTCCGGCAGGCGATCCAGGGCTTTTGCCAGGCGGTCCACGCACGCCTCCTGTCCCAGCACGGCGATCAGGTGGAACAGGGAAGGCCCGGCCATTTCACCGGTCAGGGCCACGCGGCAGGGATGGATGAACTGGGCTGCCTTGAGCCCGTGGCGCTCCGACAGGTCCCGGACCACGCCTTCCACCGCATCGGCATCGAAAGCTTCGAGTGCCGCGAACTCACCGCGAAGCCAGCCGACCCGTTCGGACACGGCTTCCGGCTCCTTCGCCCAGTGCTTCCGCACGGCCTTTGGATTGTATTCGAAGTCGTCCGTGAAGAAGAACCTGCCCTGGACCGCGAAGTCGGCCAGGGTGCGGCACCGTTCCCGAAGCAGCCCGACGACTGCCAGCGCATAGGCGTGATCAACAGCCAACCCGTCGGCCTGCCCATCGCCTGTGAGACCCGCCTGTTCCAGAAATGGTTGTGCCAGGGACCAGAGTTCCTCGTTGGACCGGGTCATGATGTGCTGACCGTTCAGCCATTCGAATTTCCGCAGATCGAAGACGGTGTCTCGCTTGTGGACCTGGTCCAGGGAGAACCGCTGCATGAGTTCTGCGCGGGTGAAGAACTCCTGGTCGTCCCCGGTCTGCCACCCGAGCAGCGAGAGGAAATTGACCACGGCATCGGGCAGGTAGCCGGCGTCGCGGTATTCGGAGACGGACACTGCGCCGTGCCGCTTCGACAGCTTCTTCTTGTCTTCCCCCAGGATACTGGGCAGATGGGCGAATTCCGGCAGTTCGGCGCCGAGAGCCTGAAAGAGGTGGATGTGCTTGGTGGTATTGGTGACGTGATCTATGCCGCGGATGACGTGGGACACGTTCATGTCCACGTCGTCGGCCACGACGGCCAGGTGGTATAGAGGCGTGCCGTTGGACCGGACGATAACAAAGTCGTCGATTGTCTCGTTCTCCACCGCGATCTCGCCGAGGATCCGGTCCCGGAATACGGTTTTCCCTTCGGGGATCTTGAGCCGGATGACTGGCTTGCGGCCTTCGGCTTCCAGTGCTGCCGCCTCCGCGGTCGTGATGTCCGCGTAACGGCGGTCGTTTCGCCAGGAACGGCCTTCCGCAAGGGCTTCCTGCCTTTTGGCTTCCAGTTCTTCAGGTAGGTAGTAGCATCGGTAGGCCTTTCCCGCTTCAACCAGGGACTCGGCCCGGGAAACGTGTTGGTCGAACCGGCGGGACTGGTAGACTACTTCCTCGTCCCAGTCCATGCCCATCCACTCCAGCACTTCGAATATGGCGTCTACCCACTCCGGACGGGAACGGGCGGTGTCGGTATCTTCAATGCGCAGGAGAAAGCGGCCCTTCTCCTTGCGGGCGAAGAGCCAGTTGAACAGGCCCGTGTGGGCGCTGCCGATGTGCAGCAATCCGGTGGGGCTGGGGGCAAAGCGAACGCGTACGGGCCGGGGCATGAGTCGTTATGTCGACTGGGGATCTGGACCGGAGGCATCCTGCGCCGCGGTCGAAGCGTCGGAAGCAGGAGGCGTGGCGGCCGGTGGTGCGGGAGGTGCCGCGCCCGAAGATGCGGAAGCCGCTGCCGGAGCGGCGACCGGCTCGGTCTCGAGGGTCATGGTCACTCCGCCCAGCGCTCCGGCCAGCAGATTATACAGCCAGGTGGCCAGGGCGACTACCAGGGCGCCAAGCACGGCGTACAGGATGGTCAGGACGATCCAGACCACGACCGCGATGAAGCCCGCGGCACCCACGAAGAATCCCCCCGGATCGGGCATGTCACCCGACAATCCCGCCATGTCCATGAAACCGGCCATGACCGTGAGTATCACGGCATACAGGGCACCGACCACGAATCCCACCACGCCGGCGATGAGAAAGGCGATCTTGACCGCGGACCACGTGTCGATACGCTTCAACTGGTATTTCATGTGGGTTGCTCCTGGCGTACGAAGGGGTAGAGCGACACGTCCGTTGGCGGGAGAATCCGCGACCTAATGGCCGGGGAGTCATGACAAACTGTCTAACGGAGAGGGAGGGATTCGAACCCTCGGTAGGTTTTTGACCCACAATCGCTTAGCAGGCGATCCGATTCAGCCACTCTCGCACCTCTCCCAAGAGATTTCTGCACCGCTGGACGGTGGGGGTGGGATTCGAACCCACGGTACCCGCAAAGGTACAACGGTTTTCAAGACCGTCTCTTTCGGCCACTCAGACACCCCACCCGACAGGCTGCCAATATAGGCTGAAGCGGCGGCGGATGTCAATGTAATTAACCCGTTCGCGCGATCCACACGGGCCGTCCGGTTCCCGACCCGATGTTTGTGACTTCGAATCGTCATCCAATGTTTCACGGTTTGCCAGTGACATCCATTATCGGGACGATGATGCTATAATGTCCGTTCGATCAGCCGCATCAAGTTGGACACGTGAAGCCTCAGGCGACGCCTGCCTTCTTCGGTGAGCTGATACCAGGTCACCGGACGCCGGTCCCGGAAAGTCTTCTCGATTGACAGGTATCCTGCGTCCTCAAGCTTGCGAAGGTGCGTACCGATACTGCCATCCTTTTCATCGAGTACCTGCTTCAGCCGACTGAAAGACATCATGTCGTGCTTCGAAAGCAGGACGCAGATAGCCAGACGCACGCGGTGTTCGAGGAGGCCCGCCAGCGCTTCGAGTTCGTCCAGGGACGATATGTCCGGATCAGATGGCGGCATTCTGTTTCCTCGATCCAAGAAAAGCCTGCGCCGTGAGGGCCGCCGCAATTACAATTCCCGATATCGTCCATCCGTATCCCACCACGAAGATGGTAACGGGATAGCAGAGCCCTACAAGGATGCCGACCGGCAAAAGCCTACGATCAAAGTGTAAACCGGCGAGAAAATAGGTCAGGGCGATCAGCAGGACCCATAGCGAACCCACGCCGGCGCCACTCAAATGATCCCCTGCAACCAATAGCCCTCCAAGCAGTCCCGCAACCATGAACGCCAGCCAGTGCAACATGATCCGAATTCCCAGCCGGCGATCAGACTGCCCTGAAATCAAGCTCGCCCGCACCCCGACCCAGAGACTGATCCCGAGACCTGCCGGTGGGGCTATGAGCCAATACAGGTTTGTCCAGCTCGGATTTGGGGCTAAATCAACCAGCGTGAAGCCGCACAGGACAATTGCAGCCCAGAGCAGGTAGATGGACCGGCAGGGAACGCCTTCCGATCGGTCCGCCACGGCCCGGACGTAGGCCAGGTCCTCCCTGAGTTTTTCTATGTCAGTCATGATTTCCTCTCCATTAATGAGAACTACTATAAAGTTATTACTCTGAAATATAGAGTGATTATGATATAATGTCAACAGAGAAAATAAAAAAGTGGGTTGATGCTGAATCAGCGGTGGTCAGGTTGCGCTACAGGTCAACTCAAGGTGAGTCCACCTGCTACCTGTGGTCCTGTGACCTTGCGCCGGCAGATCTGAGGTATCTGTATAAGAGGAATAAGCTTACACGGACGTCAAGAACCCATGCCTCGCCCGGAGCCAAGTCGAAAGTTTCCTATACCCGCACCGCCAGCCCGTCGTGAAGTGCGGTGCGGTAGGCCTTGAGCGCGGGCACGAAGCCCATCAGGAACCCGGCCGTCACCACGGCGCACAGGTAGAGCAATTCGATGGAGCCGGGGGGCCGGATCGGAATGAAAAGCCCGGTCTGCGCTTCGACAATGGACTGTCCGGCGGAGAGCAACACGTACACCAGCGCCAGCCCGCCGATGGCACCCGCCGTGGCCAGGCATGCCGACTCAAGCACCAGCAGCGAGACGATCCGTTTGGGGCCGGCCCCGACGGCGCGCAGGATCGCCATCTCCCGGCGGCGCTCGTCGAGCGACGTGTAGAGTGAGACCAGCATGCCTAGCAGCCCCACCAGCACGACGAAGATGGTCACCAGCCGGAGGCCGGTCTCGGCGGAACCCAGGCCCTGCCACATCTCGTTCAGGGCGACTCCAGGGATCACGGCCATCATTGGCTCGTCCTCGAAGTCGTTGATCTGGCGCTGCAGCTGGAGCACGTCCCGGCGGCTGGTCAAGCCCACGAAGAACGACGTCACCTGCGTGACTTCGACATCCTCAATCGACAAATCCACCGCCGCGTCGTGGACGTGGCCATCGTCTGATGGGGCTGCTCCCGCATCGTCGTGGGCGTGACCGTCGTCCGTCTCATGGACATGGCCATCGTCAGCGGGGGCCGCTTCCGTCTCGTGGACGTGACCGTCGTCCGACTCGTGGGCGTGGCCGTCGTCTGCGGGGGCTGATTCCGCCGCCTCGTGAGCGTGGCCGTCATCTGCTGGGACTGATTCCGACTCCTCGTGGGCGTGGCCGTCGTCCATCTCGTGGGCATGGCCGTCGTCCGCGGGGGCTGATTCCGCCTCCTCATGAACATGGCCGTCGTGGGCATGGCCGTCGTCAGCGGGGGCCGCTTCCGTCTCGTGGGCATGACCGTCGTCCGACTCGTGGGCTTGGCCATCGTCAGACCCCGTCGAGGCACCTTCCTCCAGGTGGATAGCTTCCATGCCCTCGAGGGTCACGTAGATGGCTCGGTCAACGGGAGTGAACGTCTTGGCGAGGACACCCACGACCGTGAAGGGCATGTGGCTGTGGTCCACGAAACCCACCTCGCCGAGCCCGTGCGTCACCACTATCTCGTCGCCCAGCGCATAGTTCAGCTCGGCAGCCACGTCCGCGCCTAGGGTCACGTCGAGTAATTCCTCGTTCACCCTGCCCTCCGCCAGCGCGATCTCCTGGCCTCCTCGGTAGCGGTAGTGGCGGTAGAAGTCCTCGTTCGTGCCGATGACCCGGAAACCTCTGTGGCTGTCCCCCAGGCTGTATGGAATGGTCCACGCGACCGCGGGGTGCTCAGCCCACTGCCTGTAGGCCTCCCACGAAACGTTCTCCGTCGGCGCCCCCATGCCGAAAACCGAATACAGCAGCAGCTGAATCGTGCCGCCCTTGGTACCCACGATCAGATCGGTCTGGCTGATTGTGTTTGAGAAGCTCTCGCGTGTGCCCATGCGCACGTTCTCGACGCCGACCAGGAGGGCGACGCTGAGGGCGATGGAGCCCACCGTGAGCGAGGTGCTGAAGGCGCGGTTGCGGAGCGACTTGAGCGCAAGGTCCAATACCAGCATCACTGCGCCGCCTTGTTGATGTCGGGGAGCGAGATAGTGCGAGAGAACATGCCCTCCAGGGTGCGGTCGTGGCTCACGAACACCAGTGTCGCGCCGGCACGCTCACATTCCTGGAACAGCAGCTCAAGGAAGGTCTCGCGGCGATCGAAGTCCAGGGAGGAGGTCGGTTCATCGGCGACGATGAGCTCCGGGGACCCGATGAGCGCCCGGCAGGCCGCTACCCGCTGCTGCTGGCCTACCGAGAGTTCGGTCACCGGCTTCTTCATCAGATCTCCAATCTGGAGGTGGTCGGCAAGCAGCGCGGCGGTCTCCTTCACACCCTCGCCGTTCAGCCGGGCCCGGCGCGCGGCGTTCATGCGCACAGGAAGGGTGATATTGTCGAGCACCGACAGGTAGGGGATGAGGTTGAACATCTGGAAGACATAGCCGATGTGCTCCGCCCGGAAGCCGTCTCGCTGTGCGCCCGAGAGTGAGGCGAGGTCCTCGCCCAGCACCTTGACCTCGCCTTGGTTCGCTTCCAGGACCCCCGCCAGCACGCCGAGCAGTGTCGTCTTGCCGCTGCCGCTGGGGCCGTACAGGAACGCACTTGTCCCCTGCTCGAGAGTCAGTTCGGGGATATCCAGCACCCATGGACCTGTACCGTAGCGGAAGCGCAGGCGTCTGACGTCGACTGTGAAGCTCATCTATGGCATATCCACGCGAAGCGTAATTCCACGGAAAACCGCTGGTTTTCGGCTCAGTGAGTGCGCACACTCAATTCATGCAGGTGTCCGCCTGACAGATCAGTACTCGTACGGATAGACCCGCTTGCCGGTGATGGTGAAGCCGACGTAGCCGTACACGCTCTTGGTCATCTCGATCTTGAGAACGCCCTCGACCCACACCGGATTCCACCCGTTCAAAAATGCCCACTTGCCGCCTTCCATCTCGATGTAGATGAGCTGGTTGGGCGGGGGAGGCGGCACGTGAATGCATGCGCCGACATAGGGAACGAGGAGGAATTCCTTCGCCGAGGACGCCCAGTCTTCAAGCGTTACCGTATATCCGGGGACCTTGATGAATTTGCCATCGAGTGCCGCCAACTCCTCGCCCGGCTTGCCGGTACGGTAGTTGAGGCTGGCAAGGACGCGCCAGCCCACCTCTATGGGTTTGTCGTCCGATGCGACCGTCGGTGCGTCGACCGGAGGCTCCGGGACGGACTCCGAGGGGCCGCCCTCAACGCTAAGGGTAACCACGAACA
>JAJECR010000006.1 GCA_022821935.1 Candidatus Latescibacterota bacterium | reverse complement strand
AGTTCGTTGAAACCCCAGTTCAGCGAATCGGGCGGCGCAAGGCCGTCCTGGTAGAGATCGTTCCAGTAGGACAGTCCCGCCACGTGGTCCGGACCGTTGATAATGCACCGGTGGTCCTCGTCGAACCACGCGTTGGACCCGGCGAATTCCTGGGCGATGGGCCACCACGACCAGAAACCGCCCCGTGCGCCGCGGAGCGCGTATCCGTAGCGCTGGCGGGCCGGATCCGTGATCCGCTCAAGCAGCGCGCGCCATTCCTCCCGTGTTTCAGCCGGCGCCAGGCCGTGCTCATCGAGCCATTCGGTACGGTAGAACATGGAACGGACGGCCACTTCCGTGGGCAGGCCGAAGACCTGGTCGCCGTCGAAGGCCATGGTCGCCCGGGTCAGCCGCTTCACCTGCTCCGTGTAGCCCGGCAGATGGGGCCAGTCCCGCACCCACGGCCCGAGGTCCTCGAGGGCGCCCATGGCGCGGAACTCGGTCACCCACCAGCTGGGAAATGTCATGACGTCGGGCGGCGCGCCGCCCAGGATGGCGGTTAGATACTTGGAATGGGCCTGGTCCCAGGGCACCTTCACATGTTCGATCCGGATGCCGGGATGGAGTTCCATGAACTCGGCAATCAGCGGCTCGAGGGACCGGTGCTTTTCCCGGGTCTGGGCCGTCATGAAGCGCAGGGTCGTCCGGTCGTCACGGCCCCCACCGCAACCGAATACAGCCGCGCCGAGCAGGGCGCCGCCGCCGACTTTCAGGGCGTCGCGGCGGGACAGTTTCCGGGGGGCTGGGTTTTCTGGCATGAAAGGGTGCGACTTCGTTGCGGCAGTCAGCCGGGACGTGGCGCCGGACGTTGAAGACAGGTTGCGCCGCGGCCTACCATTTTTCGAGTTCGAAGGTCATCGCCGCGAAGGAGAGCGGTGGAAGGAAGCACTGCACCCTGCCCCCGGCGACCTTGATCTCCTGGAGCGGCTTTTTGCCGACCAGGTCGGGCCGCTCGAATGTATTGGCCGCCTTTGGATCGCCGCCTCCGGTGAGGATCTCGGCGCAGACGAGGGACTCGATCGGCCGGTCTTCGAGGACGATGCGCAGCGGTACGGCGGCATCCGTGCTCCGGTTCGTGGCGAAGACGTGCAGTTTACGGTCGTCCTGGATCATGGCGGCGTCCACGTGGTTCACCCTTCCATAGCTTTCGCTCTTGTACCCCGTGCCGTCCACGAAGGTCCGGAGCGCCGTGCCTTCGCGGCGCCCCGCGTACATCGTAAAAGGATAGAATATGGACTGGACGAGCAACTCGTCGCCGCGGGTCATCAGCGGGGCGATGACGTTGACGATCTGGGCGATGTTCGCGATGCGGACCGAATCGGCGTGGCGCACGAAACTGTTCAGGAAACCGGCGACCACGAGAGCGTCTTCGAGATTGTACACCTCTTCCACCAGGGGCGGCGCGAATTTGCCCTCCCCGTCGGTTTCGTGGTTCTTGTACCAGACATTCCATTCGTCGAAGCACAGGTACGTGCGCTTCGGGCTTCTGCGCTTAGCCTGGATGAAACGGCAAACCGCGTCCATTTCCTCGATCTGCTGATCAATGGAATTCGTGACCGCCAGGTAGTCGGGCGTATCGTCCTCCGGGTTGCCCACGTAACGATGCAGGCTGATATAGTCTGCATAGTCGCCCAGGTAGTCGAGGACCTGGCGGTCCCATTCCATGTAGGTGTCGAACATGTCCACGGAGCAGGAACCGCAGGCGACCAGTTCGATCCGCCGGTCCACGTCCTTCATCATCTTCGCGGCCTGCTGGGCCCGGATCGCGTACTGGTCCGCCGGGACGTGGCCAAGCTGCCAGTGACCGTCCATCTCGTTGCCCAG
The DNA here is from genome assembly GCA_022821935.1 of Candidatus Latescibacterota bacterium. Taxonomy (GTDB): domain Bacteria; phylum JAAXHH01; class JAAXHH01; order JAAXHH01; family JAAXHH01; genus JAAXHH01. The sequence goes on along the minus strand of JAJECR010000006.1, from coordinate 2,973 downwards.
GCACCACAGGACGATGTCGTAGGGCATCTCTTCCCCGTTGCCCATGCGCATATCGGCAAAGCTGGTGCCCGCGGGGCAATTGCAGTACTCGACCCAGTTCCGGGCTTCCTCGGGCGAGCCCGTGCCGAGGTTGACCGTGAGCATGGGCTGCCAGTCCATCTTGCGGCAAAGCCGGATGAATTCGTCGGTTCCGAAAGCGTTCGGCTCTACGCTCTGCCAGGCGAGTTCGCGCACGGTGGGACGCAGCGTCTGCGGACCCACGCCGTCCATCCAGTGGTAGCCGGACGCGAAATTGCCCCCGGGATACCGCATGACGGTCATGGACTGGCGTTTCATCGCTTCCATGACGTCCGTACGGAATCCATCCTCGTCAGCATGCCCGCAGTCCGGGTCGTACACGCCTTCGTACACGGCCCGGCCGATATGTTCCAGGAATCCTCCGAAGATCCTCGGATCGACTGGGGCGATCTGAAATCTCGTATGGGCGTAAACCGTCGTCGGTCTCATTCGGTCCGGACTCCCTCAGCTGCCGTTTTGCAAATCCAATGATCCACCTGTATTGATTGTACCAAATCCGGAGGAGTTACACAACCTGGACCGTGGTCTTGTAGTGCAACTTGGCCACGCGGGACAGTTTATCCGCCCCATGGCGTTCGACGTACTTCCGGGCGGCGGTGACGACCGGCGGGCCGGCGCCCTTGGGCAGTGTAAGGCCGGCCTCGTCAGAAAGCCTGCCCAGGTACTCCAGGAAGCGGTCCCGGGCGAGAATGGATGCCGCGGCCACGGCCAGGTACCGCTCGCCCTTGTGCTCCTGTATCAACTCGATCTCCCGGCCCTTGTTCATGAGACGGGATCGAATGTAGCGTTCGTTACCGAACTGATCCGCCACGGCCAGTCGACAAGGAGCGCATTCCAGCAGGCTCTCGATCGCCCGGGCGTGGGCCCAGGCCAGGAGATGGTTGAGATTCCTGCCTTCCCGCCGGAATTCCTCGTACAGCGTGTTGTACCGTTCCGGAGGAATGACTACCTCGCGGTATCGCTCGACGCAGATCCGCCGGATCCCGGCGGCCAGCTCGCGGGACCTCGCATCGCCCAGTTTCTTGGAATCCCGGACGCCCAGGGCCGAAAGCTTCTCCCGGGTCCCGGTCTCGACCAGGACGCCGCCGACCACCAGAGGACCGAAATAGTCGCCCTTGCCGGATTCGTCCGTCCCGATGTGTGGAAGGGGCAGTTTCCGCGTCTTGGTCTTCGTCTTTGCGCCAGCGAAATCTTCCGAGGCCGTTTCCCCGGCCCCGTCCAGAAAGGGTGAAAGGACGTGCAGGATCACCCGGAGCAGGTGTTCCGCCCTGCCCTGGATCATCAGAGTGCCCTTCTGGTACTGCTTGAGGACCAGTTTTTCCCCGTCCTCTGCGTATACCAACACCCAGTCGCACCAGGCTTCGGTCTTGCGCTCCGACGGACCGAGTCGCTCCAGGGCCTCGCGGATCCCGGCCCGAACATGGGCGTCGGGGACATCGTACCTTCGGGATACGGGCTCCGGTTTGCCTCGACTCATCGGTCACCACATTTGGGACTGCGTCCGGCCGCCGGTCCTACTCTGTACTGCCGCTTCTACCGCGCGCATCGGTGGACGTCTCTTGCGCACCTGGAGACGCACACCGGAGGATGCCCCATTGCACCCTGGAGTCGCGTAGCCTTACACCCGGAGACGCTAAGCGGGGTCGTCTCCGGATCGCCACGGGACCGGTATGTTCAGTTGCTCAAGCTTGGCTTCGAGTTCGTCTCGCTCCCGGCTGCGGCGCAGCGCTCCGGACTTCGATATGAAACGGTACTTCACCAGCAGGCTCTTCACCTTCGTATCGTCTCCCTTCTGGATCGCCCGGATGATCTCCCAGTCCAGGTGAGTCAGTTGCATGGCATTCACGCTGTAGTCGAGAAAGGCCTGCCACGCCAGGGGACACCAGACGGACACGATCTGATACCCGATCAGATGGGCGTACTGCCGGATTTCCCACTGGGCGTGATCGTCCATGCGCAGGAGGAGAAACCGGAGCAGGTTCAGCAGGTTTACCTTCCAGTACGCTTCCGTGTACGTGGAAAGGGGAAGGTCCTTCCGGGCCTGCTCCCGGGCGATGCCGGCCTCGATGCGTTCTTCGTAGCGGGCCCGGGCCGCCTCCTGGAGTTCCCGTTCACGCTCGGTGAAACGCGCACCCTGTGCTTCGTCGACGAAACCACCGCTGCCCTGGCGGTTGCCCTGCGCCTGGAACCGCCACGCGTCGGGCGGCGTGGTCTGCGCCGCATCGATCGCCAGCGAATAGCGGGTGCTGTATTCGTTGACCGAGGCCGTCCGGTGACGGATCCACTGCCGCCAGCAGTCCATGGGGACCCGCAGGTGGAACTTGATGTCGCACATCTCGAACGGGGTGGTGTGCTGATGCCGCATAAGGTAACGGATCAGCCCCCGGTCCTGATGGATCTGCCGGGTACCGGCGCCGTAGGAAACGCGGGCGGCCTGCACGATGGAATGATCGCTGCCCATGTAGTCCACGACGCGGACGAACCCGTCGTCGAGCACCTTGAAAGGAACGCCGAGGATCTCGTCCAGTTCGGGCACAGTCGGACGGTCGAGATGTTGCGCTTCGATCTGCTCGGGTACTTCGGGTTCTTCGGACACGGCATCCCGGATGCAAGACGGTTTTTTTTGAAGGTAAGGTGACGATGTCCGTACCTGGAAACGGACTCCGAGAGGTTAACCGGGGCAGACCCGGGTGTCAAGGCATTTTGTGGGTCTCTTCGAAGGGCTTCGGACCGTCCGTTTTTATCGTTGCGCGCGTCACCCGTCCGGTTATCTTCTGGTGCGTATACACCCGCCATTCTGACCAGATTTCACAGCATCCGGGAGGATTCTCCATGGCCGAAACGCCGGCCTTTTCGACCATGAGCGAAGAGGAACAGTACCTGTACGACCTGCAG
>JAJECR010000239.1 GCA_022821935.1 Candidatus Latescibacterota bacterium | reverse complement strand
CCCGTCTTCGCCCAGGAAACAGATCCGTTCGTGCCCGAGACCGATCAGATGCTCGGTAACCTCCTGAATGCCCGATGCCAGGTCCAGTGAAACGCCGGCCATATCGTCTGTCGCGTATCCAAAGGTCGCAACCGGCAGACTGCCCGGCGCGGCGTGGACGATCCGTCCGGACTCGGCTTCGTCGCCGATCGTCTGGATCAGGATGCCGTCTACTTCGCGAGAAGTGAGTTGCATGAGCAGTTCGACCCGCTCGCTTTCCAGGGTAGACGCAGTCCGTCCGGCGGCCGCCGCGACTAAAACCTCGTAACCGTGCCTGCCGGCGATACGTACCAGGTGATTAATCTGCCTGCCGGTGATTTCCGGTCCGATCCGATTGGTCAACAGGCCCAGGACGCCCTCTGTGCCCTTCACGAAAGCCTGCGCCATGAGATTGGGCGAATAGTCCATGTCTTTCGCGGTCCGTTCTACGAGAAGACGCGTCCGTTCTTTCACGAGATGGGCCCTGCGGGAAGACAGCGCCCTGGAGACGGTGGAGTACGAAATGCCCAGGCGCCTGGCGATATCCTTGATCGTAACCGGTCTGGTTCTCACGGGTCTGGTTCCCATGGCCGTAAGCTGTTCATGAAGGCATGAATGCACGATGTCTTCGCTTAACGCACACGTGTGTATAAGGTAGATGCCAGCCGGAAGACTTGTCAAGCGGCAAGGTGACCGTACGCCTGCCTTTGAGTCCAAAAGCCTGTAGTGTGCCGGCCTGTAGCGCGCCTGGCGGTCCGCCCCAAGGCGTACGGCGAATAAAACGGTGGCGGGACACTCCTGCCGTATGGTATCTTGCCTCGACGCACCGGCTTGTCTACCGACGAATACGCTGATCGCCGCGGCCTCCCGGCCACCTCCACGAGACCCGCGGCCATGCGTACACCGCGTGACGCATCACGGAATACGCACCTATGGCCTCTAAGCCCTCGTCCAGTCCCTTCGAACTCGAGACCGAACTGAGACGGGATCTCGGCGTCGTATCGGCTACGAGCATCATCGTCGGGGGGATCATAGGCTCCGGCATCTTCGGCGCGCCCGCCGGCATCGCGCAGCAACTGGGCAATCCCGGCCTGTTCCTCCTGGTCTGGATCGTCGGAGGCGCCCTGTGCTTCGCGGGCGCCCTCTGCTTCGCCGAACTCGGCACCATGATGCCCCGCAGCGGCGGACAGTTCGTCTACCTCAAGGAGGCATTCCCGCCTATCGTGGCCTTCCTGTACGGATGGGTGGAAGTCGTCCTGCTCCAGAGTGCCGGCCTGGCGGCCATCGGTGCGATCTGCACCAGTTACATGGGGTATTTCCTGCCGATCATCTCGTCCCATGTGACCGTGTTCGACCTCGGTTCCTTCGTGATCTCGTCCCAGCAGGTCGCCATCTGGTTCCTCCTTATCTTCCTCTGCTTCGTGAACTACGTCGGCGTACGGTTCGGCGGCCTGGTGATGAACCTGACGACATTCGCCAAAGTGACGGCCCTGGCCGGGCTCGCGCTGCTGGCGATCGCGATGGGCGGAGACGCGGGCCACTTCGAACCCATTGTACCGCCGGATATCGACGCGGGCATTCTGACCGTGCTGGGTCCGGCGATGATCGGCGCGCTCTTCGCGTACCAGGGATGGGTCAATACCAGCATGGTCATGGGGGAAGTGCGAGAGCCGCAACGCATACTGCCCCGGGTCATCCTGTTCGGCCTGGGCCTGTGCACGCTGGTCTACCTGGCCGTGAACTGGTCGTACCTGTACATCCTGGGCATCGACGGGATCGCGACCTCGGACCGGGTGGCGGCCGACGTCGCGACATGGCTGATCGGTCCCGTCGGCGGTTCGCTGATCTCAGCGGCGGTCATGATTTCAACCTTCGGGACGATGAACGGCACCCTGATCATCACGCCACGAATACCGTACGCCATGGCGCGGGCGGGCATGTTCTTCAAATCGTTTACCCACGTGCATCCCCGGTTCAAGACCCCTTCCCGCGCGATCCTGGCTACGACGGCCTGGGCCATCCTCTGGACATTCCTGGGCAACTTCCAGGCCATCATCAACGCCTTCGTCTATATCGTCTACCTTTACTACGGGCTGAACGTCCTCGCCCTCATCGTACTCCGGCGCAAGTTTCCGGAAGCGAAGCGGCCTTACAAGGTACCCGGCTACCCCTACGTGCCCGTGTTCTTCCTGGTCGTGGTATCGTGGGTCGTGGTGACGGTCGTCACCCAGAACTTCATGCAGGCGCTGCCCGGACTGGGCGTTCTCGGGCTGGGCGCCGTCGTGTACCTGGTCTGGTTCCGGAAAGCCTGAATCCCCTCCGGATCCGGGACGCCGTTCTTTTTCATTCCTGATTTACAATTTACAGACTGTTGGGGTCCGCCCGGTTCGCGGTCCGCCCGCTGTGGGGTCTGCCTGGTTCGAGGGCTACGCGGTATGCTGCGCGGGAGACTTCCCCTCCCTGAAACCTGCCGCGAACAGGATCAGGACCAGTACGACCAGGGCGGCCGGCAGGGTCCAGAACACCTGCCAGTCGGACAGGCCCAAGCTCCCCGTCGAACCAAGAAAGGCATTGTAGACGCGGCCGGCGATCTGGGCGCCGATCAGCATGCCCAGGCCGCTGGAAACGAGGACGAACAGCCCCTGGGTCTGCCCGCGGTTGGCGGGTGTGGCCTGCTGGTCCATGTACACGTGGGCGGTCACGAAGAAGAAGTCGTAGCAAATGCCGTGGAGGATGATCCCCGTGACGATGAAGGACCACAGGGCGTCCGGCGCGCCGAGGGAGAACAGCCCGTACCGGACGATCCAGGCCGCCATTGCGATCAGCAGCATCCGCTTTACCCCAAGCCGGCGGAAGAAGAAGGGCATGCACAGCATCAGGAACACCTCTGAAAACTGGCCCAGCGTCTGCGTGCCCGCGATGTTCGTGAATCCCGTCGCACCGAGGTAGATCTGCGTAAAGTTGTAATAGAAGGCCAGCGGGATGCAGAGGAGCAGGGCGCTGAGGATGAACAGGTAGAAGGACCGGCTTCCCAGTTCCTGCAAAGCGTCCAGCCCGATCAGGGACCGCAGCGACGCCTTCCTGCCCGCGGCGGCCGGCGGCGTTCGGCCGAGGGTGAAGCTGTACAGCCCCATGACCACACCGGCCACCCCCGTCGTGTAAAGCGGCCAGGCCGTCTCTTCAGGAATGATCCGGCCCGAGAAGAGACCCAGGACGAAGCTGATGAAGAGCCCCGCGGCGATCCAGCCGATCGTGCCGAACACCCGGATCAGGGGATACTGCGCTTCCCGGTCCTCGACGCGGTGAAAGGTGATGGCGTTCACCAGCCCGAGGGTCGGCATGTAGCAGATGTTGTAGACCAGCAGGAGGACGATGAAGAGAAGCGGCGTATCCACGGCGCGGGGAACGAGCAGCATGACGCAGCCCGCCAGTATGTGCAGCCATCCGAGGATCCGCTCCGGGGCGAAATAGCGGTCCGCCACCAGGCCCAGGAAGAAGGGGGAGATTATCGCGGCCACCGGGTTTACTGTGTATGGCCAGTGGGTCAGGTCGCCCATCCCGTGGGCGCTCATGTAGACGGCGATCGTCGTGAACCAGGCCCCCCAGATGAAGAACTGGAGGAACATCATTAGACTGAGGGATGGGGACATGGAATCCTGGTTCGCCTGGCCCGCCTGGTTCGCCTTGCGCGTCTGGTACACTCGTGTGGCGCGCCTGGCGTGTTTGGCACGCCCGGTACGCCCAGGCCGACCGGTACGCTCGCTGGGCAGTCCACCTGGCACGCCCGGCTGGCCCGCGGTGCGCCCACCGCCGGGAAGCGAGTTATCTGCCTACCTTGTAGCCATAGCCTACGGCGATCCACGCCTTGACGGGCCGTTGTCTCAAGGTGGCGGGATGATACTGTGAGGCGTAAATCTTCTCGAGCAGAAGCTGATCGATCTCCGGGTATCCGGTCGATTCGATCATCGTGGCGTCCACGACCCTGCCCTGTTCATCGATCAGCAACTCGAACCGGACGATGCTGTCCTTTACGTGACGCAGTTTCCGTGGGATTTCCTTCCGGGAAATGCTCATATTGAGGCGACGCGGTATCGGGCGCGTGTCGTACTTCCAGGCGCCGCCGTCCCCCTCGCCCAGGCCGCCCGAACCGCCGGTCCCGCTTCCGCCCTCGACACCGCCGTCTATGCCGGCGCCTCCCATGCCCGCCTCATCGCCCGATTCGTCCTCGGTGTCCATGGCGACGGCCACGGCGCTTTCCATCTCTTCCTGGGACGCGATCTCGTGTTCTTCGGCGATCAGGCTGTCGTCGACGGGCTCCGGAATGCCTACGACCACGGGAACGGGCACGCCCGTGCTCATGATGTCGTCCCCGGGATCCTCCGGCGGCTCGAGCCGGCCGGGCCGGCCGCCGCCCCGCTCCGTCGTGACCAGCCTGCTTGGATCGATGAGGTCGATCAGGTGATCGGGATAGGGCATGATCTCGAGCTCCACCATGGGTTCGAAGTCGATCCGGCTGTAGAGGTAGACTCCGCCGACGGCGAAGAAATGCAGGAAGGCGGCGCACCAGATCCCCGCGGCGAGAAACCGGCGCGAGAACCGTTTGAGCGGGTGGGGGACCAGTTCTTTGGCCTCGTACCGTTCAAGGATACGTCCCATCCGGTGCGCGAGATGTCCAAAGACACCGTTCATGGCGGGGCCTCACGGTTCCGGGCACGGAGGCCGGCCCGGCGGGAAACTTACGCCTGATCCAATACACATAAAGTCCACCGTGCATGACGCACTGTCAAGGTTTTTGGCCGTATCGCCGGGAGCTTTAGACCCCGCGTCGACCCCGCGCGACGGAGCCATAAAACGCTTGACAGGGACCCACCCCGGTTTCATCATGCCTTACGCTTTCGGGTTCGTCCCGCCTGCCGGTCGAACCGGGCATCCGCAACTGTTGCTATGCTTTCATGACAAGGTTCATCCCGTAGTCATCCGGCCCACCCGTCACCGCCGGCCGCCGCGCTGATTACCGAAGGGGAAGCATGCCCATGAGGAATTCCAAGACAGGACTCAAGAGCATCCTGACCGGCCTGCTGCTTTTCGGTATCTTGGGCGGACCGGGCAGCCTCGCCGGACTGGGCGGGCTGATCGCACCAGGCGGGGCGGTCCATGCCCAGGAAGAGGCAATCACCCTTGAGATGACCACGGAAGCGGGCGTCATAGAAGTGGTTCTGGACCCGGCGCGCGCACCGGTCACCGTGTCCAATTTCATGCGGTACGTGGACGCGGGGCAATACAACGGCGGGGTGTTCCACCGGACGGTGACCATGGACAACCAGCCGAACAACGATGTGAAGATCGAGGTGATACAGGGCGCCGTAAACCCCGAATTCCGGGACGACAGCTATCCCCCGAACAGCGGATTCGATCCGATTCCCCTCGAACGCACCTCCGTGACCGGACTCAGGCACGTTGACGGTGCCATCTCCATGGCCCGCATGGGACCGGACACGGCGACTTCGGGATTCTTCTTCTGCATCGGCGACCAGCCTGAACTCGATTACGGCGGAAAACGCAACCCGGACGGTCAGGGGTTTGCCGCTTTCGGCCGCGTGACCCGGGGCATGGACGTGATCCGGAAGATCCAGATGTCCCCCCGCGAAAGCCAGCGCCTCGCGCCGCCGGTCGTGATCACCAGGGTGGAGCGAAAATCCAGATAACGCATAAGCCAGGGTAAAGTAATCCAGGCCGAGCATTCATCGACAGGAGCGATACATGGCCGACCGCGTTGAGCGACCGGAATCCTTCTTCGGCTTCCGGCTCGGCGACGACTGCAAGATGGCCCGCTGGGACCGCATCGTGGAGTATTTCTACCTGCTGAACCAGCAGAGCGACAATATCCGCGTGGTCAATCTGGGTCCCTCGACGGAGAACAACCCCTTCCTGCTGGCCATCATCACCTCCGCGGACAACCTCGCGAACCTTGAGGAACTGCGGGAAGTCAACGGGCGGATCACCGATCCGAGGGGCCTCTCCGAAAGCGAGATCGACGGCCTGGTGGAGAAAGGCAAGGTCGTCGTCTGCCAGTCCATGAGCCTCCACGCCAGTGAGATCGCCGCGACGCAGATGGCGCCCCAGCTCGCCTACGACCTGGTGACGGGCGAAGACGACGCCACGAAGAACATACTGGAAAACGTGATCTTCCTGATGGTCCCGTGTTTCAACCCGGACGGCCAGATCATGGTGACCGATTGGTACAACGAGCACCTGGGCACGGACTACGAGGGCTGCGATCTCCCGTGGCTGTATCACAAGTACAGCGGACACGACAACAACCGGGACGCCTTCATGCTTAACCTGGTGGAATCCAGGTACATGGCCAGGATCATGTTCCAGGACTGGCATCCCCACGTCTTCCAGGACCACCACGAGATGGGCGAGTACCAGCCCCGGCTGTTCGTCTGTCCCTACTGCGAACCCATCCACCCGCACGCCGATCCGCTTATATGGCGCGAGATCAACTGGTACGGGGCCCACATGGTCTACAAGCTGGAGGGAGCGGGCCATCAGGGCGTCATCAGCGGGGCCATGTTCCCGGCCTGGTACCACATGGGTTTTCACTGGCTCGGCAACTACCACAACATCGCCAGCCTGCTTTCCGAGACGGCCCGGGCGAAACTGGCCAGTCCCCTGTACGTTCATCCCCACCAACTCAGGGGAGAAGACGGCAATACGCTCCACACGCTGCCGCACTACAAGCCGCAGACCAACTTCCCCAATCCCTGGCCGGGGGGCTGGTGGCGGCTGCGCGACATGGTGGACCAGCAGATCGTCGCGGCCACGGGAATCATGGACATCGCGGCCCGATGCCGGGAAACGGTGCTCCGGAACGCCGTGCAGAAGGCCCTGCACCAGACCCGAAGGGGGCAGGAAGACGATTCGGCGGGGTTCTTCATCCGCCCCGACCAGCACGATCCGCTCGTCGTAACCAACCTGGTAAACGCCCTGCTCCGCCAGGGCGTCGACGTGCAGCGCACCCGGACCCGGGCGACCGTGGGGAGCCGGGTCTATCCCGCGGGCACCTGGTTCATCTCCAGCGCCCAGCCCAAGCGCGGCGTGGTCAGGACGCTGCTGGAGCGGACCTTCTGGCCGGACGACGCCTGGGCACGCAAGGCCGACGGCTCGCCCACGCGGATCTTCGACACGACGACAGACACGCTGGCGGAGATGATGGGCGTCCGTGCGGAACCGGCGGAAGTTCCCCACGCAGCCCTGGACCCGGGATCATTGAACCTGGATCCGGTGATCGAACCGGTGCCCGTCCAGGGATCGGTCACCGGAGACGGGGAACACGGCATGGCCGTCGATCCCCGGCATAACGCCGCGTTCGCCGCGGTCAACGGACTGCTGGAAGCGGGTGCGGACGTCACCCGGACCGCCGGACCCCTTTCGGTGGGGAGCCGTGACCTGCCGGCCGGCACCTTCATCGCAGGCGGGGTCGATCAGGCACTGGCCGAGGGCATCGTCCGGGATACCGGCGCCGCCGGCTACCGTCTGGAAGAACCCGTGGAAGGCGAACCCGTCCGCGGGCCGCGCATCGCCATGTACCAGCGGTACTGGGGCGGCAACATGCCCGAAGGCTGGACCCGCATGACGCTGGAGCAGTCGGGTTTCTCCTATCGCAGCGTACGGGACGCCGATATCCGGGGCGGTCTCCGCGACCTCTGTGACGTTTTAATCCTGCCCGACGATACCATGGACATGATGGCCGGCACGGAGCAGGAAATCGAACAACGCCTGAAAAGCATGCTCCAACCCGAAGCGTACCGCAGCGCACTGGGCGATCCGGAAATCGAGGCCATCGGCGACTTCGTGGAAAAGGGCGGCACGCTCGTGGCCGTCGGCCAGGCGGGCCGGCTTCCCATCGAGAAGTTCGGCCTGCACATCACGGACGTATCCGCCGGTCTGCCGCAGAGCGCCTTCTTCTGCCCCGGTTCCACGCTGCGGATCCGGGTCGACAATACCCATCCCCTCGGATATGGCATGCCGGATCATGCCCTGGTCATGCACCGCACCAGTCCCGTTTATTCGATAAACCCTTCTCACTACAACGACCGGTACGAAGTGGTCGCCGCCTATCCGGAAAAAGACGTGCTCGAAAGCGGCTGGCTGATCGGCGAGGAACACATCGCCGGCAAGCCCGCCATGATCAGCGTGCGGCACGGCGAGGGACGGATCGTACTCCACGGGTTCCAGGTCAACTTCCGCAACCAGACCCAGGGCACGTTCAAACTGCTCTTCAACGCACTGTACGGGAGCTGACGCGCAGGCGAGCCGATCGGAGAGGAAACGCCCCAATGCCCATCGTAGACTTTCACAACCACGTCTATCCGCCGAAATACGTCGAGGAGATCCGGAAGGGACCGAGCGCGTACACGGTGACCGACGACGAGGACGGCAACCCGGTCCTGCACTCCCCCGGCGACTACAACATCCTGGTGCCCGGCCACCGGCTCATGGACGTGCGGCTGGAGGTCATGGATAAAGCCGGAGTCGACACGCACGTCATCACCTTCACGGCGCCGGGCACGCTCATCGAGACGCCGGAGCGGTCCGCCGAACTGAGCAGCAAGGTCAACGACCTCTTTGCCGAAATACAGCGCGAGCGCCCGGATCGTTTTCCGGCCCTGGCCACCCTGCCGCTGAACCAGCCGGAGGCCTGCGCCGCCGAACTGGAACGGGCCGTCGGTTCGCTGGGCCTGAAGGGGGCCTGCGTATACAGCAACGCCAATGGCGTGGCCCTGAGCGATCCGCGGTTCTGGCCCATGTACGAGGTGGCGGACGACGGGGCCATGGTCGTTTTCATCCACCCCACCTTCCCCGTGGGCGTGGAGGCCATGGAGGAGTACATGCTCATGCCCGCGGTCGGGTTCCTCATGGACACGACCCTGGCCACGGCCAGCCTCCTGTTCAGCGGCGTGGTGGAGCGGTTTCCGGACATACGCTGGGTGCTGGGCCACCTGGGCGGCGCCGTACCGTACCTCGCCGAGCGCTTCGACCGGTGCTACGAGGCCTTCCCGCAGTGCCGCGCGAACCTGGAGCACCACCCCACGGTCTACCTTAAAAGGCAGTTCTACTACGACACGGTCAACTTCGACGTGGACGCGCTGGACTTCGCCGTGGGCTTCGCCGGCGCCGACCGTATCCTCGCGGGGAGCGACTATCCTCACCAGATCGGCAGCATACCGAAGATGATCGAGAGCATCAACGCGATGGATCTGCCGGAAGAAGACCGCGAAGCCATATTAGGGGGGAACGCCGTCCGGCTGCTGGACCTGTGATCGATCCGCCTTCCTGGATCGTTCCTCCATATGCGAACGATCTCCATGCGGGCGGCGGCGCGGGCTTCCGGCTGGTTGGGTGACTCGATGTTCCTCTCAAGGCGACCGAACGTGGCCCGCTGATACAACTGACAGGAGAATCCGAAACCATGGACCTGAAGCTCCGTGGGAAAAGAGCGATCGTCACCGGCGGCAGCCGGGGCATCGGAAGGAGTTGTGCGCTGGCCCTTGCACGGGAGGGCGCCCGCGTATGCGTCACGGCCCGGAGCCGGGACCTGCTGGACGAGGTAGTCCGGGAGATTAACGCGGCGGGCGGCGAAGGTCACGCGGCCGCGGCCGACCTGGTCTCGCCGGACGAATGCCGCAGGGTAGTTCAGGGAACCGCGGATGCCTTCGGTGGCATCGACATCCTGGTCAACTGCGCCGGCGCGGCCCGGGGAGGCGACATTCTGGAGCTTCCCGCGGAACAGATCGACGAGGGGATGGCGCTGAAGGCCCACGGATACCTGCGGATGTCGCAACTGGTGATCCCGTACATGAAGGAGAACCGGTGGGGCCGCATCGTCCATATCGCCGGCAGCGCGGGAACAAGCCCCAACCGCGGCAACATCCCCCTGAGCCTGGCCAACATCGCCGTCCTGAACTGCACGCGGGCCCTGTCGGACGCCGTATCCGGCGACGGCATACTGGTCAACGCCATCTGTCCCGGCATGACGAACACGCAGCGGGCCCGGGATTTGCAGCAGGCGGAGGCCGATCGGCAGGGAAGGGACGTCGAGGAACTGCTTCGCGAAGCCGGCGAGAAGCTTCCCGGGGGTCGCATCGCCGAACCGGAGGAGATCGCCGCCGTGGCGGCTTTCCTCGCGTCGGAACCCTGTTCGTACGTTTTCGGCACCGCCGTCTACATGGACGGCGGCGAGAGACGAGGCACGCCCTGAAACCAAGCTGATGAAATCCATCTAACCTGTACGCCCAAATCGAAAGGAGCACCATCATGGCTGAGAACACGTCCAATTCCTTCGCGGCCCGGTCGGACGGCGCGGAATGGGTCAAGGGCCTGCGCCCCTATTTCGTGTACCGTGACCTGGGCATGAAGACCGCCACAGAAGGCCGGGTCATGGCCCACGTCATCCGCGCCGCCCAGTCCTGCGACGGACCCATGGGCTATCATTCCCACGAACTCGAATTCCAGATGAACTACCTGCTCAAGGGCTGGGCGCGCATCGACCTGGCGGACGTAGGCGAGATCGAGGTAACCGCCGGCGACGCGTGGTACCAGGCGCCCGGCGTAGCACATGAGTTGATGGAGTATTCGGACGATTTCGAAGTCATCGAGATCACCATACCGGGTGATTTCCCGACCATCGACGAAACGCGTTAGGACCGGCCATGAACGTGGGATTCATCGGGCTGGGCAACATGGGCAATCCCATGGCGGCCAGCCTCCTGCGGGCCGGGCACAGCCTGCGTGTCCATGACCTGTGCGCGGATAAGGCCGGGAATCTGCTGGAAGCCGGGGCTTCGTGGGCTTCATCTCCCCGCGAGACGGCCGCGGGTGCCGACGCGGTCATTACTTCGCTGCCCGGTCCCGCCGCGGTGGAGGAGGTGGTCCTGGGTGACGACGGCGTGTTCGAAGGGCTTGCCCGCGGGACCGTCTATATCGATACGAGCACGGGCGAACCGGGGCTCATCCGACGAATCGCCACGGAAGGCGCCGGACGGGGGATCGACGTACTCGACGCCCCCATCAGCGGCGGGGTCTTCGGTGCCAGAGACGCCACCCTGACCGTGTTCGTCGGCGGAGAAGAGGCAGTATTCGACCGGTACGAGTCCCTCTTGCGCGGCGTGGGCAGCACGGTGGTCCGCATGGGGGATATCGGCAGCGGCGTCGCGACCAAGCTGGTGAATAATTTCATGATGTTCATCAATTTTATCGGCGCCTGCGAAGGGATGGCCATCGGCGCGCGGGCGGGCCTGGATCCGAAACTGCTGATCGACGCCATCCGTCCAAGTATGGGCCAGAGCCGGATGATGGAACGGTGCCTGTCCCGTTTCCTGGACGGCAAATCCCTGTATTCCGCCATCGACCTGGGTGTGAAGGACATGCAGCTGGGCGTCGATCTGGGAAGGAAACTCGAGGTCCCGCTGGAAATCGGCCCGATGGTCGAGGACATCCTCAGGCGTTACCAGGACGCGGGGAACGCCCAGGCGGATCTCCTTGACTACATCGGGGACTACCTTGAACGGTCGGACGTCAATCCGGCCGGAAAGACGTGAGGATAACCATGCGCTGGACATTATCCATCACCCTGGCCGCCTTCCTGGCGCTGGGCGCCGCTGTACCGGGCGCCGCTGTATCTGGAGTCGCAGTGCCGGGAACGGCTGTTCCGGGCGCCGACGAGATCGCCCTCGCGCAGTCCGCGGCCGAATCGCTCGATATCCGGGGCGCCTGGAAACCGGAAACGTACCGGCTCAAAGCCGGACCGGTCCACGAAGTGACCGGCCTGATCACCTTCACCGAGAAGGACTGGTCGGTCCTCTTCTTTATCGTCACCGACGAGGGTCCCCGGCGGGGTTCCGCTGAAGGGGGCACCTACACCCTGGACGGGGACAAGCTGACCTTCCGGCACCTGTACAACCTTTCCGGCGGCCACGCGGTCGAGGGTTTCGAGGCCAGCGACCTGTCGATGAGGGTGAGGACGCCCGACGCCGAGGACGCGCCCGCCGAACCATGCATCATCACTGTAGAGGAAGATCTCCTGACCATCTTCTTCCCCAGCGGAAACCAGATGATTTTTCGCCGCAATTCCGATTGACGCGCGCGCCACGATGCCATATAAGCAGCCGGGCGGGTTCTCCCACCCGCGTGCCTTACCGCCGGGGCGTCCACCGGTATGCCTTGCCGCCGCGGGCCACCCACCTGCGTGCCTTCCCCTGTCACGTCCGAAATAACCGCGTCTGGCACAACCGGGTCCATTGCAACTTTCCCGTATATACTCGAAAGACGGGAATCAGTTGACTTTGCCGGGTGTTCCGGCTTATCTTGGGACGCTGTCATTCAGGCGAATCGAGACCCGGAAGCCAGGCCATGTCATCCGAAGATCTGACCCGCGAAATGAAGAAGGCGGTTGGCGTCGAAGCCGCCCGGATGGTCGGCCGGGGCGACGTGGTCGGCCTGGGCACGGGATCGACGGCGGAGTTCATGATCGAGGAACTGGGCCGCCGCGTGCGGGAGGAGAACCTGGACATCGTCGGCATACCCACGTCCTTCGACGCGTCGGTGCTGGCCCGCAGGAACGGCATCCCGGCAGGGACGCTGGACGACGTGGACCGGATCGATATCGCCGTGGACGGCGCGGACGAGGTGGATCCTGCCATGAACCTGATCAAGGGCCGGGGCGCCGCCCACCTGCGCGAGAAGATCGTGGACGGCATGGCCGAGCGGTTCATCGTCATCGTGGACGAATCGAAGCTGGTCGACCGGCTGGGATCGAAGTCCCCCGTACCGCTGGAAGTCCTTCCCATGGCGGCACAACCCGTCATGCGGGCCGTCGAAGCGCTGGGCGGGGAACCTGTGCTGCGCATGGCGGTACACAAGGACGGGCCGGTCATCACGGACCAGGGGAACATGGTGGTGGACGCCCGTTTCGACGGGATCGACGACGCCGGTGAAATGGAAAGCACGCTGAACAACATCCCCGGCATCCTGGAAAACGGCCTCTTCGTCGGTCTGGCGACCGAGGTGCTCATTGGCAGCATATCCGGCGAGGGCCGGATCGAAGTGGAAAGAAGAACCTGAACCCGCGAGCGACGCTCGCCGCGGTCTTGACCGTTCGCCAAGTGCCTGACGCCGCGGCCTGACGGGCTGTGCGAGTAAATGTCGAGTGACTAAATGAACGATATCGGATACTTCAGCCTGCTGCTCGCCTTCATGACGGCGGCCTACGGCGGCGTGACCGGCGTGGTCGGCGCCCGGGCGCGGAACCCGCAGATGATCGCCAGCGGCGCCCACGGCGTCGTCGCCACCTTCGGCCTGCTGACGCTGGCTTCCGTCGTGCTGGTGTACCATTTGTATACCGGCAACTTCCAGGTGGAATACGTCGCCTCCTACACCAGCAGCACCCTGCCCGATTTCTACCGCGTCACCGCGCTGTGGGCCGGCCAGAAGGGATCCCTGCTCCTGTGGGTGTGGACCCTGTCCCTCTTCGCGCTGGTGGTGCACCTCACGAACCGGAACCGCAACCAGTCGCTGATCCCCTACGTCCACGCGGTGATGATGTCGGTGACGCTGTTCTTCATCGCCCTGCTCATATTCGTGGCTGATCCCTTCGAGCTGCTGCCCTTCGTACCCGCCGAAGGCCGCGGCCTGAACCCGGTGCTGCAGATGCCGCTCATGATCATTCACCCGCCCATACTCTACCAGGGCTACGTGGGGACGGTGGTACCCTTCGCCTTCGCCATGGCCGCGCTGATGACCGGGGAACTGGGGGACACGTGGATACGGACGATCCGCAGGTGGACCCTCTACGCCTGGTTCTTCCTCGGGTTCGGCCTGATGCTGGGCGGCCGGTGGGCCTACGTCGAACTGGGATGGGGCGGGTACTGGGCCTGGGACCCCGTGGAGAACGCGGCGCTCATGCCGTGGCTGACCATCACCGCCTTTCTCCATTCGGTGATGATCCAGGAGAAGAAGGGCATGCTGAAGATCTGGAATTTCATCCTGATCATCCTGACCTTCGGCCTGGTCTACTTCGGGACTTTTCTCACGCGAAGCGGCATCGTTTCATCGGTGCATTCCTTCACCGCCTCGGGAATCGGCCCCATGTTCATGGGATTCGTCATCGTCTCGATGGTCTTGTCCTTCGGCCTGCTGATCAGCCGGCGCCACGCCCTGAAGGCCCGCAGCGAACTCGACTCCTTCGTCTCGAGGGAAAGCAGCTTCCTGCTGAACAACCTGGCACTCGTGGGCGTG
>JAJECR010000009.1 GCA_022821935.1 Candidatus Latescibacterota bacterium | reverse complement strand
CCGGCGGGTGAGAATCGTTGTTGGCCGTTCCTACCCAGCCGCGCTGCGGGTTGTACTCACGGGGCAGGTCTTCCCGGAAGCCCCGCCACTCGTATCGCCCGTCACCCGGGACCGGCAGCCGGCCGTTCCAGCCGTCGCGGTCCGGCGTAAGGGCCGAGACCTGGAAGGCGATGTTGCCCTCCACATCGCCGAAGACCAGGTTGTGCGTGGGTACTTTCCAGAACATGGCCCGCTCGAAGAAGTCCTCCGCGCTTTCCGCCTGGGCCATGCGGAAGCATCCCAGGTACGGCGCGGTGCCGGGTTCGTGGGTGATTGAACGCACGGCATAGACTACGCCGTTCTCCGGCTCTTCGTAGAACACCGGTCCGTGCCGGCTGTACTTCAGCACGACCTCGCGGGGCTCCTCGCCCTTCACCGGGATCTCCTCCGTGATGACGCGCAGGGGTTCCCAGCCGTTCCGCCAGCGCACCATGTCGGGTTGGTCCGGGTGAAGTTCTTCCACGTACACGTCGTTCACGTCGACCCCCGCGAAGGTGAATCCCCACGCGACGCGGTCGTTGTGTCCGGCGTTCACGCCCACGAAGGGCGGCTCGCTGGCCCCGATCACGTTCCAGCCCGGGGCGTTCAGGTGGGCGTAGTACCGCAGCGAGGGGTTCTCCAGGCGGCGGTGGGGGTCGTTGACGACCATGACCTGGCCCGTGATGGACAGGGCGCCGCTCACGGCCCAGTTGTTGCTGCCGATCTCGAGCAACTGCTCCTCCGTTGGCGCTTCGGCCTGGCGGTCCGCGGGTACAAGGCCCGTGTAGGGTTCCACGAGTTCCAGTTGCGGCAGCCGTCCGGGTACCAGGGGATCGCCCTCGCCTTTTCGCATCGCGGCCACGATATCCTCGTGGACGATGTTCACGTCGAGGCCTTCCGGCACGACGAGATCATCCCAGGGCAGAGGCGCCGCGCGTCGGTTGGCCTCCTCGACGCCCAGTTCCGCCACGGACCGGGCCAGCCGGATCTCGTCCCCGGCGTCGTTACCCGCGCTCGGGAAGAAGAGTCCGGTCCAGCGCCGTACCACCGTCTCCTTCGTCCATCGGCCGGGCTGGATACCGGTCAGCCTGAACTCCACCGGCAGGTTGTCGGCGTGCGTGTCGATATAGGCGTTCACGCCGTTCGCGTAGGCCGTGAAGATGCGCTCGCCCTCGGCGTGGTAGCTGGTCCATTCCCGTTCGTCGAAGGGCCCGCGGTACATCATGAGCCGCGTGCGGGCGTCGTAGTCGAAGGCCTCGGGACCGAAGATCTCCGCGAGACGGCCCTCCCGCCACCGCCGCCACAGCTCCATCTGCCACAGGCGGTCCTGGGCCATCACGTAGCCCTGGGCGAAAAAGAGATCGTCCGTATTCTGCGCGTAGATATGCGGAATGCCGTGGCGGTCGCGAATCACCTCGACAGGCTCCTGCAGGCCTTCTAATGTCAACTCGCCTTCAATCCGGGAAAGGGATTCGCGGGCGAGGGACATGAGCTGTTCGTCGGGATCCACCGGTTCGATCTCCTCGCTGCAGCCCACGATCATCAAGGGAACAACGATAAGCACCGCGCACAAATAGATGAAGTGAGATATCGTCATGAATGGCTCCTCTTGCTTTCCACTGCCGGATTGCACGTTTCAAAGCACGCGAAGCGATGCGTATCGTCAGTTTTCGTACTGTCGGAGATACGTCCGTTACGGTCGAATAGCATCCTACCATGTGGATGCATGGTTGTCAAGCAACCGAGGGCCGGAGCAGTCGCACAGTCCCTCGCGGACGCGTCGGTCAGCTTCGTCTGGATGCGGTCACGGTTTCGCGGGTTGGATCAGTCGCGCAACTCAGCCCGGATGCGGTCGGCCAGCTTCATCGTCTCGACGGCCTCGTCCAGTCCCGCCGCGGGCAGGTCCACGGGACGGTCTTCCTTGATGCAGTCGACCAGGAAACGGGCCTGTTCGGCGGTGCCGGCGGATTCCACCTCGTCGAATACCTCTTCCTGCCCGTCGCGCTTCACCACGACTCTCCTCACGCCTTCCAGGTAGGCCGAACAGTCCCTGCCGTGGATCTCGTAGCGTTCCAG
Source organism: Candidatus Latescibacterota bacterium (assembly GCA_022821935.1). Taxonomy (GTDB): domain Bacteria; phylum JAAXHH01; class JAAXHH01; order JAAXHH01; family JAAXHH01; genus JAAXHH01. The sequence goes on along the minus strand of JAJECR010000009.1, from coordinate 1,903 downwards.
GCGGGCGTCCGTCGTGAAATTGGCCGTAAGCTGGGCCACGCACCCGTTTTCGAATCGGATGAGCGCGGCGTAGACGTCGATGAACCGGGAATTCGCCCGGCGCGCGACGGCGTGCAGTTCGGCGATGGGGGAACTGCCGGCCAGGGACCGGGTCAGGTCGATGGCGTGTATGGGCGTTTCGTAGATGAACCGGTCCAACAGGTGTTCGGGGAAGCCCCGGGCGGCCAGATCCGTCATGCTCTTGTGGAATTCCGCCACGATCTGGGTGATGGGTCCCCGCTCCTCGATCATGCTCCGCGCCTTGCAGATCAGCGAATGGAACCGCCTGTTCCAACCGACCAGCACCCTGGCGCCCGAAGCCTTCGCCGCGTCGCGGAGTCCCTCGGCTTCGGCGCCGGAAAGTCCGGGTGGTTTTTCTATGAGCGTGTGGACACCGGCCTGTATGACGGGGAGCGCGCACTTACCGTTGAGGTGGGCCGGCGTAGCGACCACCGCCAGGTCCAGTTCCTCCTTCGACAGCATGTCCTCGATGTCTCCGTACCGTCGCGGCACGACGTTTTCGGCAGCGACCCGGTCGCGTAGTTCCTCCACCGGATCGCAAACGGCGACAAAATCCAGGTCGTCGAAGGTCTTCATGGCTTCGATATGGCCGCGACCCCGGCCACCGCACCCGATCAGGGCGGTTTTAAGGACTGTTTCCGGCATAAATGGTACTCCTGTTGATTCTGAGGTACTCGAGTCGATATATGAGGTTCAAAAAGTGAGATGCGATGACAAGTCTGGCTATGTTTAATCCCAAGGAAGATTTACCTCAATCGATCCATCGAGATAGGGAGGCCATCTCTCGTTAACCTTGGTAGGTCCCAGGTGTTCGTACAGATATGTTTCTACACCGTTGCGATCTGTAGCAGGAACTTGTGCCCAAGTGACGTACGGATCCAAATTAGCGAACTTGAGAAACCTACTGTCAATTTGATGACTTGACAGTCGATTTGCAACTTCCCCCTGACCGACGTAAAGAATAGAATCCTCGACTTTCCCTTCCCCGTGCCAGATTACATAAACACCACATGCAGATATATCTATGGTTTTAAGTCCAAATAACTTGTGCCATAAATTACCATTTCTTTCCCAATGAAGATTCATGACTCAATACCCCATTTTCAGTAACGAATCCAAAAGTTACATTTAAACCTCATTACGGATAAAGGTGATTTATCAGGATAGAATTAGTCGAAATTACAGGCTGTAGCGACTATAAGTGTATACCTTGACACTCGCAATCTAACGGCTATTATTCTGCAAGTAAACATGCCATTATCGAACGGTGATTCCTGCATGCTGGATCTCGACTTTTTCAGGCAGAACGGTTACGTCAGTCTCGGCCAGGTTTTCTATGGCGAGGAACTGATTCGTTTTGTCGAACTGTACGACCAGGACCGGTCAAATCGGGGCTGCTTCTGGCATCCCATTCCCAATCATGGCCACCAGACCCTGAACTGCGAGCCCCTGATTTCCTCGCCGGAGATCGACGGCCTGATCCGCCACCCCAGCCTGATCGACCCGATCGAGACCCTCTTCGAAGGGCCCAGTTGTCTCGGGGAAGTCTGCCTGCGACACATGGCCCCGCGTGACAGCAAACCGGAGGAGATCTGGCACCGGGACCGGCCCCATTCGACGGACCGGCCCTACCGGTGCGGCTATCTGCAGATGATGCTCTACCTGACCGACGTGCACGAGGGTACGCATTGCTTTTCCATTTCTCCGGAACCCTGCGACGGCCCGGTACTCGACGAAAAAGAACAGCTCGATCAGCGTGGCGTGGTCCATCTGCACGGCCCCGCCGGGACCGTCATCCTGTTCAACCTGTCCGTGATGCACGCCGCGACGGTCCGGATCACTC
>JAJECR010000088.1 GCA_022821935.1 Candidatus Latescibacterota bacterium | reverse complement strand
CGGACGTTTTCTGCTTTGCGCCGCCCGACTTCCCCTACGACGAGTTGCCTGAAGGCGTATTGCATCCGAAGCGGATCTTCAAAGGCGTCGTTGCGGGGGTCAGGGACTACGGCAACCGCATGGGCATCCCCACCGTCAACGGGGCGATCCTCTTCGACGAGCGGTACCTGGGCAACCCGCTGGTGTACTGCGGCACGGCGGCCATCATCCCGGTCGACCGGGTCGAGAAGTCGGCCGAACCCGGAGACCTGATCGTTTCCATAGGAGGGAAGACGGGCAGGGACGGCATACACGGGGCCACGTTTTCGTCCATCGAGCTGACCGAGTCTTCGGAGTCCACCTCCACGCAGGCCGTTCAAATCGGCAATCCCATCGAGGAGAAGAAGATCCTCGACGTGCTGATGCAGGCCCGGGACCGCAAGCTCTACCGGAACATCACCGACTGCGGCGCCGGCGGGTTCTCTTCGGCCATCGGCGAAATGGGACAGGACACGGGCGCGGAAGTGCATCTGGAAAAGGCGCCTCTGAAGTACGGCGGGTTGAAACCGTGGGAGATCTTCCTCTCGGAATCCCAGGAACGCATGATCCTCGCGGTCCCGCCCGAGCGCATCGAGGCCCTGCGGGATCTCTGCGCGAGCGAGGACGTGGAGGCCGCCGAGATCGGAACATTTACCGGCGACCGGCGTTTGCGCGTCACCTATAGGGACAGTCAGGCCGGCCGGCGGACCACCGTGGCCGACCTGGACATGGAATTCCTGCACAAGGGGGTTCCGCGCATCGCCCGGACAGCCCGGTGGGACCCGCCCGATCATCCCGAGCCCCCGGAAGCGGACCGTCCCGATCCTTCGGCGAGCCTGACGCGGCTGCTGTCGTCGTGGAACGTGGCGAGCAAGGAATGGGTCATCCGCCAATACGATCACGAGGTGCAGGGCGGAAGCGTTTTGAAGCCCCTCCAGGGCGCCCGCAACGACGGACCCGGCGACGCCGCCATCGTGCGGCCCGTGCTGACGACGGACAAGGGCGTCGTGGTCGCCAACGGCATCAATCCGTCCTACGCCGACATCGACCCGTACTGGATGGCGGCTTCCGCCATAGACGAAGCTCTCCGGCAGATCACCTGCGTGGGCGGCAGCGTCGACCGGACCGCGTTGCTGGACAATTTCTGCTGGGGCAATCCGGACAAGCCGGACCGGCTCGCCGCGCTGGTTCGCGCGGCGCGGGCCTGTTACGATATCGCGGTGGACTACGGCACGCCTTTCATCTCGGGGAAGGACAGCTTCTACAACGAATTCTCCGACGGGAACCGGACCATTGCCATTCCGCCCACGCTGCTCATATCGGCCATTTGCGTCATGGACGACGTAAGCCGGGCGGTCAGCATGGACGTCAAGACGCCGGGGAACTCGATCTACGTGGTGGGATGCACGCGCGATGAGCTGGGCGGTTCCCGGTACTACCGCATGCTCGGATTCATCGGGCGGAACGTGCCGACCTTGGACACGTCCGCCGGGAGCGGGAACATGAACCGGCTGCACCAGGCCATGTCGCGGGGACTCGTGGCCGCCTGCCACGACTGCTCCGAAGGGGGGCTGGCCGTGGCAGCCGCGGAAATGGCCTTCGCGGGCGGTTCCGGCATGACGCTGGATCTCGATGCCGTCCCCCGGGACGCGGATGCGGACCGCGACGACATCGTCCTCTTTTCCGAATCGAACAGCCGTTTCGTGGTGGAAGTGCCCCGGGGGAGCGAAGCGGACTTCGAAGCACAGATGGCCGGCAGTCCACTCGGCCGCGTGGGCGTCGTTACCGAAGAAGACCGCCTGGTCGCGCGCGGCCTCCAGGGCGATGAAATCATATCGGCGGACCTTTGTACCCTGAAGGAAGCCTGGCAGCGGCCCTTGCGATGGTGACGCGCACGGGCGGACCGGGCGAACCGGGCGGTCTGGACAACTTGGGCGGCCTGGGCGGTCCAGGCGGTTCAGGCGGTCCAGGCGATTCGTCTTACATATCCTTTCATATCAGGGAGTATACATGCCTGCTGCCTCGGTCCTGATCCTGCGCGCCGCGGGGATCAACTGCGACGAAGAAACGGCCCACGCTTTCCGGCTTGCCGGCGCGTCGCGGGTGGATCCCGTACACATCAACGCATTCATCCAGGGACGGCGCAGCCTGTCCGAGTACGATATACTGGTCCTGTCCGGCGGTTTCTCCTACGGCGACGATATCTCCGGCGGCAAAATACTCGCCAACGAGCTGCAGTACAGGCTGATGGACGACGTGGAAACCTTCATGGGGGACGGCAAGCTCATCCTCGGCATCTGCAACGGATTCCAGGTACTCGTCAAGATGGGCCTCCTTCCCGGGACGAAACCGGGCGGACGGCAACAGGAAGCCACGGTGTTCTACAACGACTCGGGGAAATTCGAATGCCGCTGGGTCTATCTGCAAAGGGATCCGGAGAGTCCATGCGTCTTCACCCGGAACATGCCGGAGACCATCTACATACCCGTCGCGAATGGAGAAGGCAAGGTCATGCTCGCTTCGCGGGGCGTGCGGGAACGGCTCGTTTCCGGCGGCCAAGTCGCCCTTCGGTATGCCAATCCGCCCTGGGTGGACGGCGACGAGACCGGATATCCCTGGAGCCCGAACGGTTCGGTGGACGCCATCGCTGGGATGTGCGACGCGACCGGCAGGATCTTCGGACTCATGCCCCATCCGGAGCGGTATACTCATCCAACCCATCATCCGCGGTGGACCCGGGAAGGCCGCAGGGAACCCGACGGATTGCACATATTCCGGAACGCCGTGGAATATGCCCGCGGGATCCAATAGCGCCTGACGGGAGCGTATCGTTTGAGCTTCCCTACGTTCAACCGAGCCATCGAACGCCGCATGCACGCGATCGGGTTGCTCCTGGCGCCTGTCGCGGTATTTGTCCTGCTCAGCCTCGCAACCTACTCGGTAGACGACTATCCGAATTCCAGCCTGGGACCGGAAGAGGTGGCCAACCGGGGTGGCTGGCCCGGCGCCCTGGTTTCCTACGGCGTGATGCTTACCCTGGGATACGGGGGATACGTCATCCCCATCCTCATCGGACTGCTCGCCTGGAACAGGATCCGGAACCAACGTCCCTCGATCGTGCTCGAGCAGTACGGTTGGCTCCTTGTGCTCACGACGACCGGAATAGCCACCGCAAGCCTGATCCCGATTTTTCCCGAATACCTTCGATTCAAGATAGGCGGCGTGCTGGGTTTCTACCTCGGAAGGCAAATGGCCGGTGTCCTGGGCGTGGACCTCGCGCTTGCCGCGGGCGGCTTCGTCTTCCTGCTTATCCTGGGTGCCATGGCGTTCCGGATAAGACGACGGGCCGCACGACAGGCGAAGGCATCTGAACCTTGAAGCCCGGCGATGTCCGTCCACGATCCTGCCTTGCGAGGTCCGCCCGCGATCCCGCCTGGCCCTGAACCGGAGCCCGGTTATGAAACGATACGTAACGCTGCTGTTCGTCCTCGTCGCCTCCCTGGCAATCGACGCGGGTCCGCTCGAGCAGCGGCACCAGGGATCCGACCCCCTCCCGATCTCGCCGAAGATAGTCGGCCGCCTTCAGGAAACGCTTTCCTCACCGTTGCCGGGGGAGCGTCAAAAGGTCTGGATCTTCCTGGCGGACAAGGGTGACGCAGCCCGTACCGGATACGCCCCGGCACTGGACGCGGCGGACGGCCGACTGACCCCACGCGCGCGGCGCCGGCTTGCGATGAGGAGGGGCAGCCTGGCGGGATGGGAGGACATCCCGGTCCACGCACCCTATGTCGACCGTATCGGGGAACTGGGGGGACGGATCCACCACTTGTCCCGGTGGAACAACGCGGTGAGCGTATCCGGGAGTCCGGAGATGATCCATCGCCTCGCCGAACTGCCCTTCGTCCTTAAAATCGAAGCGGTCAACACGCTGCGGCGCCCGCGGCCGGTCCCGCCGGGGCAGTTCGCGCCGTCGGAAACCAGGGCGAGTCTTCAGCGGACCCGCACCACCCGGTTCGACTACGGACCGTCATTCGTCCAGGCCGACCAGGTGCAGGTGCCCGCCCTGCACGATCTCGGCCTGTCGGGCCAGGGCGTGCTGGTGGCGCTGTTCGATACGGGGTTCGACCTGGACCACGCGGCCTTCGACAGCCTGCGATCCCGGGTGGAAGCCCAACGTGTTTTCGTAGAGGATCACATGGGCGTTTCGGGTTTTCCCTTCCACCCTCACGGCACGCAGGTGCTCTCGATCATCGGCGGATATGCGCCGGGTCAACTGGTCGGTCCGGCATACGGCGCCCGTTATATCCTGGCGAGTACCGAGGCCGTCACCTTCGAAAACGAGATCGAGGAGGACTGGTGGGTGGCCGCCGTGGAGTGGGCCGACAGTCTCGGCGTGGACGTGATCAGCAGTTCGCTTGGCTATCTCGACTGGTATACCTACGAAGACATGGACGGCGAGACCGCCATGATCACCCGGGCGGCTTCCATGGCGGCGGACCGGGGCATCGTGGTCGTCAACGCCATGGGGAACCTGGGCGGCGAGCCCTATGAAAAGATGGCGGCGCCCGCCGACGCGGAGGAGGTCATATCGGTCGGCGGCGTCGATGCCGCGGGCAGGCGCGCGGAGTTCTCCTCCATCGGCCCCACCTACGACGGCCGCATCAAGCCGGACGTGATGGCCATGGGACAGGGCGTCTATACCGTGGACCCGTCGTCCATCGACGACTATATCCGCAGCAACGGCACGTCTTTTGCCGCGCCCCTGGTGGCCGGTGTCGCCGCGTTGCTGCTGGAAGCCTATCCCCACTGGACGCCTGAGAAGGTGCGGAGCGTACTCCGTCGGACGGCCGGCCAGGCGGCCGCTCCGGACACCCTGAACGGGTATGGCATCGTCCGCGCCGCCGATGCCCTGATGACCGAATCGCG